>NZ_JAMXFI010000103.1:0-28568 GCF_025460875.1 Microvirga yunnanensis | reverse complement strand
TCGCCCCTGGGCTGCGCGGCTCGAACCCCGCGGAGGTTGCGACCGGCACGGCTTGTGACAGGGGCTAACGCCAAGCCGCTGCAAGACGTGGGCCGGTGCGTCTCTACCGTCCGAGGGCTGAGGCCGACGGGTCCGGCGGCGTGAGGGGGGAAGACGGGCATGGCCAGGGGCCCCGCCGAGCAGGGCCGACGGGGATCGCCCGGAAGAATCCATGAGGATCCTCCAGTGCGGGGCCGGAACCGGCATCTCCGGTCAGGTTGGCAAGAGCTACTGCCAAGACGTAGGCGTCGAATGGCTTCTCCCATGTCGCGACGTCGCGATACGCGGCCGGCAGGAAGGCTTGGCTGTAGCCGGTCGCAAAGATGAAGGGGATCGCTCGCGCCCTGAGAGAATCGGCGACCGGGAACACCGGTTTGCCATGCAGCTCAACATCGAGAACGGCAAGGTCAACCCTTTCAGACGCCAGCAGAGCCAGCGCCGCCTCCCGGGTTGGAGCCGGTCCGACCACCGCCGCCCCGGCTCGCTCCAGGACCTGTGCGATGTCGTCGGCAATGAAGTACTCGTCCTCGACGATCAGCACGTGGCGGTTGATCAAACTTGCTTGCGAGACTGATAAGGTCACGGGCTTTCCTCGTCCTGTTCCTGGCTGCCTCAGAGCTTCGATGCTGCATGTGGCCCGGCCGATCCGCAGCGGTCCGGGCATGGCCACATGCCCATTGGGGCAGTGTCATGGATGAGGATGAACGCGGCATCCGGTGGTCACCGGGGATGGTTCCGTATCGTGTTGCAGCGGCGTTCGGGCGATCAGGGCCTGCTGGAGCTCAAGGTTTGTCGGCCCTTTCGTCACGGCTCACCGGCGGGCGGGCCTGCACGCCCGCCAAGGCGGCGATCCGCACCAGTTCCGGGACCGTCCTGGCGCCCAGCCGCTGCATGACATGAGCGCGGTGGGTTTCCACCGTGCGCGGGCTGATGCCGATGACCCGCCCGATCTGCTTGTTGGTCTGGCCCGCCAGCAGGCCCTCCAGGACCTCGCGCTCGCGGACCGGCATCTCGGTGATGCGTCCCCGGGCCCGGTTGGACTCCTGGCCTTGCTCGTCGGCCTGGGAAATGTCAGCGGCTGCCGACGCAAGGGCGGCCAGCAGCTCATCCGGAGCATAGGGCACCGGCAGGAAGTCCACCACTCCAGCTTTCATCACCCGCACCCCAAAGGTCACGTCGCCTTTGGGGTCGCCGAGGACGATCACCGGCAGGCCGAGGCGCCGGGCCTTGAGCTCCCGCGGGATGGTCAGTTCGCCCGCCTCAATCTGGCGGATGTCGAGCACAACGCAGCCGGCCGCGAGCTCCGGGGCCGCCTCCAGGAAAGCCTTGCCGGACGGGAAGGCTCTTACGTCATAGCCGGCGTCGCGCAGCCCTCGCGTCAGATCCTGACGCGAGGGCTCATCGGCATCGACCACATAGACGAAGCGCCCGTCATGGCGGGTGATGTCCTGGGCAACGCCGCCGGCGCGGCGGATCCGGCCCTGGGCGTCGCGAATGGGGAAAAAGGTGTTGCGGATCCAGCGCACCACCCCATCCTGCCGGATGATGCGAAACTCTTCGGTGCTGATGTCGCCCAGTCTGACGCGTTCAAGCGCGCCTCGCGCGCGCTCTCGATCATCCGGATGGACGAAGCGGCTCCACCGGCTGGGATCGCCAAGCGTGCTTTCGACTGTTTCGCCCCAGATGGCCTCAAAGGCGGGGCTCAGGTATTCGAGGTTCATCGTCTCGAAGTCCATGATCCAAAGAGTGCTGCTGGAGTTCTCGGCGAACTGCCGGAAGCGCTCCTCACTCTCACGCAGGGCGGCTTCGGCCCGCTTGCGCGTCGTGATGTCCAAGACGGCTCCCATGAATGCAACCGGACGGCCATGCTCGAAGGTGGTCCTGCCCTGGGTGGAAACCCAGCGCTCGATCCCATCCCCGATACCGATCACGCGATATTCAAGGGCGTAGAGACCGTCACCTGCGGGGTCGACACAATGGGCAAGCGCGGCATCGACCTGAGCGCGATCCTCGGGATGAATGCCGGATAGCCACACCTCGTGGTCGACATGGGCATCAGGCGCCAGCCCCCACATCGCCTTGAGCTGGGCATCCCAGTCCAGTGCTCCCGTGGCCGGATTCCAGGTGTATGGTGACAGACCGACGAGGTCGATGGCCGCCTGGAGCCGCGCTCGGCTTTCGCGCAACTCCTGCTCCGTCCGCTTCTCCCGCTCGACGACCTGCACCACGAAGGCTGCGCCCAGACCCTCCTGAGCGGTGTTGCGGAAGGGCGCAGCGCTCACCCGCGTCCAGATCTCCTGGCCATCGGGGAGTGTGACGAGGAAGTCGATACCAGGAACAACCGTTTCACCCCGCAGCGCCCGCGCGCTCGGATAGTCGGAGGGGCTGAGACGCTGGCCATCCGGGGTGTAGCCCCGCCAGCGCTCGCTTTGTACGGGATCTCTGGAGGGGACTTTATCAAGGGCGTACTGCTGGAGGATCTGGTTGCTCAGGACAATGTTCCCCTCCGGGTCAACGAGGCCCACGCCAACCGGCAATTGCTCCAGAATGGCTGCAAGCTTGTTCTCGCTTTCGCGCAGGGCTGCTTCGGCTCGTACGCGCTCGGTGGTCTCGTGGACAGTGCACAGCACCCCGCCGACGCCCCCGGTTTCGTCACGGATGGGGCTGTAGGAGAACGAGAACCATGTTGCCTCGGGATGGCCGTGGCGCATGAGCGTCAGCGGCAGGTCCTCGAAGTAGCTAGCCTCCCCTTGCATGGCCCGATGGGTGATCGGACCGATGGTGTCCCACACCTCCGACCAGACCTCGGGGAATGGCCGCCCGAGACCGCTCGGTTTGTCGCCCATGATCGGAATGTAGGCATCATTGTAGAAGCTGGTCAGTTCCGGCCCCCAGGCCAGGTAGGTGGGGAAGGCGGAGCTCAGCATGATGCTTAAGGCGGTGCGCAGCGATTGCGGCCAAGTCTCTGTTGGCCCGAGGGGCGTGGCAGCCCAGTCATGGGTTCGCACGCATTCACCCATGATGCCGCTGTTGGGAAAAGCTTCCGCCGTGCTCATCTCCACTCTTCCTCGAAATATGTCATGAGAGGCCTTTCCGACAAAACTTAACGGTTGTGAGGGCGGCTTCCCAAAACGGGACCACGGCTGCTCGTCTGTCTTGGCCAATCCTGCCGCACCTGACCCCGTTAGCTGGACCGTGATGCAAGTGTGGGCTGATGGAGGCCAGCCCACACTTGTTGGTTCGCAGCCGCGTATCTTCCCTCAGGAATCGACCGGTAGGCGTTTAGGCCCCTACGATTGTTACCCTCCATAAGTTCCGCGGAACGACGATTATTAGCGTCAGCCCATCTGATCTCCTCAGGTGGGGCGCCAACGAAGTCCCTCGACGCCACCGAGATATGCCATGATGGACCAACACGATGAACGGCCCCGACGGGTCCGCAACGATAGTCCGGCTCGCCCTAGAGCAACGGGAGCCGCGCAGTCTTGGCTGGGTCAACGGCAAGGGCAACAGGATGCTCGCGGGCGCCGTTCGAGCTTCGGCATGGTTGGACTTGCCCTCGCGGCCGCTGCGGGCGTGGCCGCCATCGGTCTGATCGAGACCCAAATGCGCGGTACCGGAAGCCGGACCAGGACAGGTCCGAACCGACAGCCAGATGCTGGCAATGAGCCGGAGCTCGAGCGTTCGATCACGATCGAGGACGTTCCCGCGGACGAACTCTACCGTCGCTGGCGCGATCCCGAAACCATGAGGCGGATCATGGCGCCCTTTGCCGATGTCCAGTCCACGGGTGACGGGCAGACACGCTGGAACGCCGGCCCTCATCTGGGCTCCTGGGACATGCGCTTGGCCGATGACCGGCCGGGCGAGTTCATGCGCTGGGAGGCACAAGGCGGGGGCGCTCTGATCCGGGAAGCGTCCGTGCGCTTCCGTCCCGCAACGGGCAACCGTGGCACCGTGGTGGTCCTGCGCGCCAGCCTCGATCCACCCGGTGGCATGCTCGGTCGGATCGCCACCCAGATGCTGGGCAATACGCTACCGGCGGCGCTTGCGAGCAAGTCACTGCACTACTTCAAGGCCCTCGTCCAGACCGGCGAGATCCCGACCACCGAGCGCCAGCCGGCGGCTCGGCCCGACCCTCGCTGACGAGGAGCTTCCCATGCGTGCGCTCATCTGGAACGGAGTCAACGATCTGCGGGTCGAGACCGTCAAGGACCCCGAGATCGTCAATCCGCATGACTGCATCCTGCGGGTCACCATGTCGACCACCTGCGGCTCGGACCTGCACTTCATCGACGGCTACATCCCGACCATGAAAGCCGGTGACGTCATCGGTCACGAGTTCATGGGCGTGGTCGAGGACGTCGGCCCCGAGGTGAAGAAGGTCAAGAAGGGCGACCGGGTCGTGGTGCCGTCCTTCATCACCTGCGGCCAGTGCTGGTACTGCAAGAACAAACTCTATTCGCTGTGCGACAACACCCATCCCAAGCCCGAGCTGCAGGAGCCCATCTTCGGCTATCCGACCGCCGGCATCTACGGCTATACCCACGCGTTCGGCGGCTATGCGGGAGCGCACGCCCAGTATGTGCGCGTGCCGTTTGCCGACAACGATTGCTTCAAGGTGCCGGATGGTGTGCCGGACGAGCAGGTGCTGTTTCTCTCCGATGCGGCCCCGACCGGCTACATGGGGGCGGATTTCTGCAACATTCAGCGGGGCGACGTGGTAGCCGTGTGGGGCTGCGGCGGCGTCGGCCTGATGGCGCAGAAGAGCGCCTTCCTCATGGGGGCCGAGCGGGTGATCGGGATCGACCGCTTGCCTGAACGGCTCCGGATGGCCCGCGAGCATGTCGGCTCCGAGACCATCAACTACGAGGAGGTGGACAGCGTCCTGGAGGTGCTCAAGGAAATGACGGGCGGCCGGGGCCCCGACGCTTGCATCGACGCGGTCGGCATGGAAGCGCACGGCACAGGTCTGCAATACGCCTACGACCGCGCCAAACAGCTCATGTACATGCACACGGATCGCGGCCAAGCCCTACGCGAGGCAATCCTGGCCTGCCGCAAGGGGGGAACACTCTCGATCCTGGGCGTCTACGGCGTGATGGACAAGTTTCCAATCGGGGCCATCATGAACAAGGGCCTGACGGTGCGCACAGCTCAACAGCATGGGCAGGCCTACATGGACCGCCTGCTCGACCATGCCCAGAAGGGAGAGCTGAACCCATCGTTCCTGGCGACACATCGATTCCCGCTCGAAGATGCACCGCGTGGCTACGCCATGTTCAAGCACAAGGAAGACGGTTGCGTCCGCTCCGTGTTCATTCCCTGAACCGGAACGATGTCCATGACACTATCCAGGGCTGTGGAACAATCGGGGGTACAGGATGCATGTTCCCGCTCTTGTCATGGCCCCTGAAGACGCGATGGACGAACATTCACTGAGCACCGGAGATGAGGAAGGCAGCGGGCTTCGTGCTGCGGCCGCTGCCTCGGACAGAGATCGTGAATGTCCACATGGAAATCGTCACGCTCTCAATCGACCGTTGTCGAAGGCGCCTGTGGCCTGACGTGCATCAAACGAGAGTTCGTGACAAATACGGCGCCGTGCGGCTGCGTGATGCTTTTGCGACTTCGCCTGGCGGCCCGGATGCAACCACCTGCCCGCCCTCGTCGCCGGCGCCTGGACCCAGATCCATGATCCAGTCACTTCCCGCAGCAACGCGCATGTTGTGCTCGACCACGATGACAGTGTTGCCGGCTTCGACCAGCCCGTCGAGCTGAGCCACGAGCCTCTCCACATCGGCGGGATGGAGTCCGGTCGTCGGCTCGTCGAGGACGTAGAGCGTATCGCCGCGCTGGATCCGTTGAAGCTCGGCCGCAAGCTTGATCCGCTGTGCCTCCCCTCCAGACAGCTCGGTCGCTGGTTGGCCCAGCCGCAGATAACCCAGCCCCACCTCGCGGACGATCGTGAGGGACCGATGCAGAGGCGGCTCGTCGGCGAAGAATTCCCAGGCTGCATCGACCGTCATTCCGAGCACGTCGGCGACGGATTTGTCGCGGTATTTGATCTTGAGGGTGTCCGGGTTGTAGCGGGCGCCGTGGCAGGTCGGGCATGGAGCATAGACGCTCGGCAGGAACAGCAGCTCGACCATCACGAAACCTTCGCCCTCGCAATGCGGGCAGCGGCCCTTGGCGACGTTGAAGGAAAAGCGTCCCGCATCGTAGCGGCGGGCACGCGCCTGCTTGGTGGCGGCAAACAGCTTGCGGACATGATCGAAAAGGCCGGTATAGGTTGCAAGGTTCGATCGCGGCGTGCGTCCGATCGGCTTCTGATCAACGCGCACCAGGCGCTTGATGCCTTCCATGCCGCTGACGATCCGGCCCTCGCTGGCCATTGTCGCTGCCCGTTCCAGTTCCTCGCCCTCGTCTTCCGGCTCACGGATATCGTGACCGAGATGATCGGCCACCAGTTCGACCAGTGCCTGGCTGACCAGGCTCGACTTGCCCGAGCCGGATACGCCCGTCACGGTCGTGAGCACGCCCAAGGGAAATGCGACGTCGAGCCGGTCCAGGTTGTTGCGCGTCACCCCGGCGAGGCGCAGCCAGCCGCTTGGTGGGCGCACTTCCCGAAGCGGAAGAGAGCTTTCGCCGAACAAGTAATGCCGGGTCTGCGAGGCCTCGACTTGGCTGAGCCCGTCAGGAGGACCGCTATAGATGACATGGCCCCCCTGCTCTCCGGCGCCGGGGCCGACATCGACGATCCAGTCGGCATGACGGATGACATCGAGATTGTGCTCGACCACGAACTGCGAATTTCCGGATGCCTTCAGCTGCCCGAGCGCCTTCAGCAGTGCCTCCGTATCGGCCGGATGGAGCCCAGCGGACGGTTCGTCGAGCACATAGACGACGCCGAAGAGATTGGACCGCACCTGGGTGGCCAGTCGCAGCCGTTGGAGCTCGCCGGGCGAAAGGGTCGGGGTGCTGCGGTCGACGGCGAGATAGCCGAGCCCGAGATCGAGCATGACGCTGACTCGAGCGACAAGGTCCTGCGCGATGCGCTGCGCCACCACCGCCTTCTCCGGATGCTCCGCCTCGATCTTTGCCAGCCGCGGAGCGGTTCCCTCCGCATAGGGGCGGAAAATGTCGGCGAGACGGATGAGTGGCAGACCGGAGATGTCGGCGATGTCCAGCCCCGCGAACGTGACGGACAGGGACTCGGGCCGAAGGCGCTTGCCATGGCAAAGCGGGCACTCGGTGCTCACCATGTATTGCGCCACGCGCCGCTTCATCAGCGGGCTCTGCGTGTTGGCGAAGGTGTGCAGAACGTGGCGCTTGGCGCTCGTGAACGTGCCCTGATAAGCCGGTTCTTCCTTGCGCTTGAGCGCGTGCCGAACCTCCGCTTGAGTGTATCCCGGATAGACCGGAACAGTCGGCTGCTCGTCGGTGAAAAGAAGCCAGTTCCGGTCCTTCTTGGGCAGGTCCCGCCAGGGCCGATCCACATCGAAGCCGAGCGTGGTCGCGATGTCACGCAGGTTCTGGCCATGCCATGCGGTCGGCCAGGCGGCGATGGCCCGTTCGCGAATGGTCAGCGTGTCGTCGGGCACCATCGATCGCTCGGTGACCTCGTAGACCCGTCCGAGGCCATGGCACCGGGGACAGGCCCCCTCGGGCGTATTGGGTGAAAACGATTCGGCATAGAGGATTCCTTGGCCGCGCGGATAGTCGCCGGCCCGGGAGTAAAGCATGCGCAGCAGGTTGGACAGGGTCGTGACGCTGCCCACGGAGGAGCGCGTGGTCGGTGAACCGCGCTGCTGCTGAAGCGCGACGGCGGGGGGCAGACCATCGATATCGTCCACGTCCGGAACGGGCATCTGGTGGAACAGCCGCCTGGCATAGGGCGACACCGACTCGAGATATCGCCGTTGCGCCTCCGCATAAAGGGTTCCGAAGGCCAGCGAAGACTTTCCGGAGCCGGAGACACCCGTGAAAACAACCAGAGCATCGCGCGGGATCTCAAGGTCGATATTCTTGAGATTGTGCTCACGGGCTCCGCGGACGCGCACGAAGCCCGCTCGTTCCTGCACACCGGTCGGTGAATGGGGCATACGATCCTTCTGCATCGGGCCGCCTGGTGAAGTGTCGGACCCGCGAATATCTAGGGTGATTCAGCGCTCCCGCCACAGGGATGGCTTCTGATTCTGAAGGTCGAGGCCCGGTGGTTCGAGCATCGGACGCGACAAGTGGAATCCCCTTCTGGGATCGGATCCGATGCTCAATCCCTTGGGCGGCGCACCGTTCGGGATCCAGTCTTGATCGCACCGCCTCGCACCACCCTCCACGTCATCACCGGCCTTGTGCCGGTGATCCCGATTGTTGGGAACGCCGCACCTCACCGCATCGGGATGGCCGGCACAAGGCCGGCCATGCCGTGGGAAGGGTCGCGCCACTGCAATAGTCACCCGCCACGTCATCACCGGGCTCGTCCCGGTGATCCCGATTGTCCGATGCTCCCCTCATGGCCGGCGCACCGCTGACTGCGAAAAGCCGGCTCGGTGCCAAGGACGACGTCGGCCCGTCCTGGATCTCGTAGCCGCTCATCCAGGGTCAGGTGCACACAGGCATGCCGATCCGTTCGTCGCGCCGCCGCAGCCATGCCATGACTGGGATGCTCAAGAGCACCATCCAGACCTTTCCGATGATCTGCGGCAGCAGAAACTCGAGGCTCCCGAAGGCCAGGAACAGGAATACCGCGCTGTCGACGACCAAGCCGACGAGGCTGCTCGCGACAACCGCCAGGATCAGGCCACGCTGCTGCAACGGCGTGTAGACGCCCAGATCTGCCAACTCGGACAGAAGAAACGCTGCCGTCGAGGCGAGGATGAGCGCCGGAGGTGCAAAGACGACCGAGAGGATGCCTCCCACCCCGATGGCGGCCAGCGCCCAGTACCGACCCAGACGCCGCTGCACGAGGTCGCGCAACACCAGCGCCAGGCCTACCACCAGCACACCGCTGGGGGCAGCCAGGCCAGGGGCTACGGGGATCAGGCAAGGGCCTTCTGGAACGCAGACCGTTCCGACATGGCCGACGAGCCAGTTGGCGGCCGGGATGCAGGCGGTAAAGCCCGCAAGGACCGCCATTCCTTCAATTCTGCGGCGGAGATCAGGGGTCATGTTCGAATCGTCCCAATATTCTGTGATGATCGTCAGCCGAACTTAGGAAGGCTGTTTGGCCTGGTGCTCGCGGCAGGCTTCGATCCAGTAGTCAGGGTCGTCGTACAGAGTAGGATCCGCTACGCCTGCGAGGTGAAAGGCCTCGCGCCGCTCGACACAGGTGCCGCAACGTCCGCAATGCTGCTCACTACCCTGGTAGCAGGACCAGGTCTCGGCAAATGGGACGCCCAGCCTTGCGCCGTCGCGCACGATGTCAGCTTTGCTCCGCCGGACGAAGGGTGCGTAGAGGGCGATGCTCGCCAGCCCTTCCAGCGCGTGATGCTGCATGGTCTCGAACGCCTCGATGAAGTCGGGACGGCAGTCCGGGTAGATGAAATGATCGCCGCCATGCACGGCAGCCGCCACTGCGTCGGCCTGCTCGGCGGCTGCGACGCCAAAGGCGATCGCCAGCATGATTGCGTTGCGATTGGGCACCACAGTGGCCCGCATGGTGTCTTCGGCATAGTGGCCCTCCGGTACCGCCTTCCCGCCGGTGAGAGCCGATCCGGTCAGGAGACGCCCAACGGCGGATATGTCGATGACGTCGTGGCGCACGCCCAGCCGCACGGCGCAGGCCTGTGCCGAGGCCAGCTCCTTCCTGTGGCGCTGCCCGTAATCGAAGGACACGAGGCGCGTGAGGGTTCGCTCCGCCGCAACCTTGTGCGCGAGCGTGACGGAGTCCAATCCGCCGGAACAGATGACGAGCGTTTTCACCGGAGCTCCTTGTTTTGACCGGGTAGGCTGCGACCGGATCGGCTCACGTGCCGATGAACGTTGAGCGAATGAAAGATCGCCTGGCCTCACCAGGCGCTCACCCCATCTGCGTCACGGCATAAGGACCAATGAGGGTGCACGTGTCAACAAGAATAGATTCCGCCACAGTCACCTTAATCGGGTCAGCGTCTATCGGCTCGGAAAAGCACAGCGGACAGGGCTGAACGACACCGCGGCGCTTCTTGTGAAAACAGACGACCGACGTTGCAGTCTCACTTGGCGCGCCAATCCGGCGTGCGCTCCCGGCGGGCTTCGGACAGGGCGCGAAGGACGCCTTCGGCATCATGGTCAGTCCCATACACGGGCGTTCCGGGCTGCTGCCGCCAGGACTCGTCGAGTCCTCCGGCATCGACGCCGTCAAACCCGAGTTCGTCGACGAGTTGAAGCACGACGGCCTTGGCCTTGGAATCGTCCCCCGCGACCGGCAGCGCAATACGGCCGGGGGCGCCTCGCGGCTGACCGCGCTCGAGCAGATGTCGGGCATAGATATTGTTGAAAGCCTTGATCACCGGCCGTCCCAATTGCCGCTCGACCCAGCGGCTTTCGGGCATGCCATTCTCGATCTCCTCGATGCGACCATCGCGCTGCTGCGGATAGTAGTTGCCGGTGTCGACGACGACAGCGTCAGGGCCGACGCCGTCGAACAACCCCTTCGGCAGATCGGGGATGCTCTTTTCCGGGATCGTGACGACGATGAGATCCTTGTCACGGACGGCCTCCGCGACCGAGACGGCCTTGGCGCCGGTCTCCCGCACCAAGGAGGCGAGCGTCTGAGGTCCGCGGGAGTTCGCCACGGAGACTTCGTGCCCGAGCATGGTGAAGCGACGGGTCAAGTTGCCGCCGATGTTGCCTGCGCCGATGATGCCGATCTTCATGTCTGCCTCCCTTGGACTGCGGTTCTGCGACATGTGCGGGGTCGCGCGAAGGCGAACTTGCACTGTCCGGCGAACGTCGCAGACCCGATTTAGAGCGAAATCCTACACTGAACATCGTTCTGGATGATAAAGCCAACGCTCTGAACCCACGTCCAGGAAACCACCACCCTTCGCAAGGTGCGCTGATTCGACGTGAACGGCTCCACGGCTTTGGTTCCCGCATTCAGCTTGCTTTCCGGAAGCGCTTCGACATCCGGAATCCTCAGAACTCCAGGCAGATCTTGCCAAAGTGGGCTCCCGATTCCTCATACCGGAATGCTTCGGCCATGACGGCAAGAGCAAAGCTGCGATCGATGACAGGCCGCAGCTCCGTCGCCTCGATGGCTCTCACGAAGTCCATCTGCTGGCTTCGGTTGCCGACGATGAGGCCGTGGAGCCGCGCTTGCTTTGCCATCAGGGCTCCGGTCGGGACCTCGCCTGCCCGACCAGTCAGCACGCCGATCAGCGAGATGTGTCCGCCGACCCGCACCGCGGCAATCGATTGCCCCAGCGTGCCCGGCCCGCCGACCTCGATCACATGATCCACGCCGCGCCCGCCGGTCCAGTCCCGGGCGCGGACGCCCCAATCCTGGTGCTGGCGGTAGTTGATCGTGTGATCGGCCCCGAGGGCCCGGACACGCTCCAGCTTTTCGTCCGAGGAAGAGGTGGCGACGACGGACGCCCCCATCAGCTTCGCCAGCTGAAGCGCAAAGATCGAGACCCCGCCAGTGCCCAACACCAGCACGACATCACCGGCCTTGAGGCCGCCGTTGACGATGAGAGCCCTCCAGGCGGTCAGCCCCGCTGTGGTGAGCGTCGCCGCTTCGGCGTGGCTAAAGCCTTTCGGTGCTCGGGTGAACCAGGTCGCCGGCCGCACCACCGCCTCCCGCGCATAGCCATCGACTCCATCACCGGGCACCATCGAGAAATCGCTCACCGCCGGTGGCCCCTCCAGCCAGCCCGGGAAAAAGCAGGAGACGACATGATCGCCCACGGCGAACTCGGTCAGCCCCTCGCCCACCGCCTCGACCACCCCGGCGCCGTCCGACATCGGAATACGCCCATCTTCCGTCGGCATCCGTCCGCTCACGACGCCATAATCGTGATAGTTGAGCGAACTTGCGTGAAGCCGAACCCGAATCTCACCTGGCCCGGGGCCGCCTGGTTCCGGCAGGTCGACGGGTTCGAGCCGATCCAATCCGCCGGGTGAACGCAGCGTCATTCCCTTCATTGGCAGCCTCCATCGCCATTCTGCAAATTGGAGTGATTGGAACGGGCATAGCCGCTGCCTCATGCTCCGGACGGGCAGTCGCGGATATGTTCAACGGCCGCCCCTCAGGAGAGGGTCGCAAGAGCATCTCGCGTGAAGTCGCGCAATTGCCCACTGCGGTTCTCGCGGATCTTCGTCGGCCATTGTGGATCGGACAGGATCGCCCGGCCAACCGCCACCAGATCGAAGTCGCCGCGCTCGAACCGGCGCAGCAGCTCATCCAGGGAGCTGGGATGCGAACTCTCGCCCTGGAAAGCAGCGATGAACTCGCCCGACAGGCCCACTGATCCGACCGTGATGGTCGCCTTGCCGGTCAGCTTCTTGGCCCAGCCGGCGAAGTTGAGGTCGGAGCCCTCGAACTCCGGCTGCCAGAAGCGCCGCTGCGAGCAATGGAAGATGTCCACCCCGGCCTCTGCGAGTGGGGTGAGCCAAGCCTCCATCTCCTCCGGTGTCTTGGCCAGCTTGACGGCGAAGTCCTGCTGCTTCCACTGCGACAGCCGCAGGATCACGACGAAGTCCTCGCCGACAGCCTCACGGACCGCCTTCACCACGTCAACGGCAAAGCGGCTGCGCTCCGGCAGGGTCGCTCCGCCCCATCCATCACTCCGCTTGTTCAGGCCGGCCCAGAGAAACTGATCGATCAGGTAACCATGAGCGCCATGGATTTCGACGGCATCGAAGCCCAACCGCTTGGCATCCTCTGCGGCGCGGCCGAAGGCGGCAACGGTCTCCGCGATATCGGCCTCGCTCATTTCGACACCGGTTCGCTCCCCGGGCATCACGAGCCCGGACGGCCCCTCGAACGGAACGGGAGGCTTCCAACCCGATGCGTGCGGGCGCATGACACCCATGTGCCAGATCTGCGGCGCCATGGCGCCTCCGGCCGCATGGACCTGGTCGATGACTCGCCTCCAGCCCTCCAGGGCCCGTTCCCCATGGAAATGCGGCACGTCGGGGTCGTTCGACGAGGCCGGTCGTTCGATCACCGTGCCCTCGGATACGATCAGCCCGACCTCCCCGGCCCGTCGGCCGTAATAGGCCGCAACGTCCGGTGTCGGGATTCCGTTCGGCGAGAACGACCGCGTCATGGGCGCCATGACGATCCGGTTCTTCAGCTTGAGGGATTTGAGGCTAAACGGTTGGAAGAGCGTTTGCACATCCATGGCAATCATCCAGTTTGCTGGGACAACAGGAACGCATCTGACACCGGGTGCGCTCGTTCAGGCCCCTCGGGTATCTGCCCGCGACAGAACGATTGTCCTCCGGCGTGGCCGGCCAAGTGGACGATCTTGCAAAGATGCATCCCCTTCCGGGTCAGCCTCGCGGCGCCACCCTGCTCGATGAGAACCATCCTATGGCGGCCCCCATCCTGCATCGTCCATTGAGCCTTCAGCGGCCACAGTCTCGTCGAGCTCGGAACGCCATTGGTTGGCGACCAATCGGCGGCCAGTCACCCCGTCGGCCTGGGTCGAGGCGAGCCACAGCAGCGGTGGAACGACGATCTCGGGATCAAGCAGGTGCGCACGCACGGCCTCGGAGACGCCACGGGGGATCATGCCGGTCAGCGTGGCGCCGCCCGGCAGCAGCGCATTGACGGTCACCCCCGTTCCGGCGAGATCCTGCGCCCAGATGAGGGTCTCGGATTCGAGCGCGGCTTTCGACGGACCATAGGGTGAGAAGCCCCGGCGGCGCATCGTCTCCTGGTTCATCGAGATGTTGATGATCCGGCCCCAGCCCGCCTGGAGCATGCTCGGCACGGCAGCTCGGGCCATCAGGAAGGGCCCGTTCACATTCGTATCGATCACCATGCGCCAGGTTTCGGGCGCAACCTCCCAGAACCGGGTCGGCTCCGTGAGGAACGCCTCGCTGACATACTTCATGCCCCGCCCGGCGTTGTTCACGAGAACATCCAGACGACCAAACCGCGCGAGAGTAGCCTCGGCCGTTCGAACACAGTCTTCCTCGCGGGTCACGTCAGCCGTGAGCGGATAGATCCTTTCCCCATAACCCATCCCTCGAGCTTCACCCGCCACCTGCTCAAGCTCCGCTTGCTCGCGCGCGGCGGTCGCAACAACGCTGGCGCCGGCGCGCAGGAGTCCAAGTACCATGGAGCGGCCGAGGCCGCGCCCGCCTCCGGTCACAAGGGCCACCTTGCCGGCCAGCCGCTCGGAGCCTGCGGTCATGAAGCCGATCCCGGCCGCGCGGGTGCCGATGCACGTTGAGCCGAGGCTTGGATCATTGGTCCCCTCTCCCTCCATTCGCCGATCGGTCGGGCCGTTGGCCGCCAACCAGCACGAGCCGGGATTTGTTCCCGAAGAGCCGTCCGTCGCCGCCGTGCTCCTGCTGCTCGATGAATCCTGCCGGAGGGGTTCAGATCCCTGTTCGACCTCTTGGCGCCGCACATGCCGGAAGGGCCCGCCTCGGGTGGTCTTCGCCTCATCGCCCGGTTGAGCGATGCTTCAGGTGAGGGCGTGAGGAGATCCGCCTTCGTAGGCCGCCTCCAGGATCGCGAGATAGTCGCCGGCATTTGCCGGTCGCGGGTTGGTGGCCGAAGAGTGATCCTTGGTCGCGCTTTCGGCAATGCCGGGGAGCGTGACGCGGGGGACGCCCATCGCCGCGAGGCTCGCCGGCATTGCGAGGCGGGCATTGAGATCACGGAAGAAATCGGCGAGATCCGCTCCGGGCTCGATCCCCAGGCGCCGGCGGAGAACGTCGTATTTGGGGCCGCAATTCCTCTCATTGAACGCGATGACAAAAGGCAGCAGGACGGCATTCAGCGTCCCGTGATGCAGTGAGACCTGTTTCAGGCCGCCGAGAGGATGAGAGAGGGCGTGAACGGCGCCGAGGCCCTTCTGGAAGGTCAACCCTCCCTCCAGCGCAGCCATCATCATCTCGTGCCTGGCCGCCGCATCGTCACCGTGGGTCACCGCCCGTTCGATGTTCTTGACGGCGCGCTCGAGGCCATCCAGGGCAATGGCTTCCGCCGGAGGATTGAAGCGCGGGCTCAGGAAGGTCTCGACGCAATGCGTGATTGCGTCCATGCCCGTTGCCGCTGTGAGACCCGGGGGAAGCCCCAATGTCAGCTCGGGATCGCAGATCGCCCGCCGAGGGATGAGATGGGGAGAGATGAATCCGAGCTTGCGCCCATCCTCCAGGGTGATCAGAGCCGCCCGTCCCACCTCGCTGCCGGTGCCCGCCGTGGTCGGGATGGCGATCAAAGGCGCGACCGCTGCCGTGATCTTCGGGATCCCACCGAGAATCGCGGCATAGCCCTCCAGAGGGCCGCCATGGGTGGAAAGCAGCGCGACCCCCTTGGCCAGATCGATCGGCGAGCCGCCGCCGATGGCGATCAATCCATCGCACCCGCCGGAGCGGTAGAGATCGAGCGCAGCGAGAACCGCCCCCTCGGTCGGATTTGTCGGTGTTCCCGTGAAGGCCGGCACGTCGGAGCCGTTCGGAAGCACATTCCTGAGGCGATCAATCAGGCCGGCCCGCTCAAGACCGGCATCGGCGATGATCAGCGGGTTGCTGATATTCAGATCCCGCAGATCGTCGCCGAGCCCAGCGATGGCCCCGGGCGCAAAGCGAATGGTCGTCAGATAGGTAATCAGTGACATTCCGTTTCTCCTGACCTAGACACGCGCGATGCGCTTGGGTCGCCGATCGTCGCTTCGACAGGAAGCCCGGGCAACCATCGACACGACTGCACGAACCTCGGCGATTTCGGCATCTCAAGCAATGGCCAACCTGTCACCGTCTCCGGGAAACGTCTTCCGCGGCTGTCCTACATTGCTGAGAAACGGCTTGCGGCGGCACAAGCACGTTTCGGGGGCTCTCGATTCAACATCCGCCGATGTTCACATAGCCGGGATCTCACATCGGCGACTCAAGATCGACGAGACTTCCGCGTCAAACCTCCAATCGGCCGTCGCCCCGGAAAGACCAGGCATTCGACCTCGACGGCGCGGGTGGACCATGCCACAACGCTCGGCGCCGCCCCATTATCGAATGAATTGGTCAATATAGTCAGCTCCCAGGCCATTCGTTGCATAATGATTGCGGCATTTCTCGATCCGAGTGAACACATCGTCGAACCCAGTGGCCTGGCCATCTGGATCGACATAGATCATTGCCCCGTTGACCTGAAAAAGAGTGATCATTTCATCCACATGGGGATCAACGACAAGCGTATGCGTCTCTCCCGGTGCCTCGTAGGCATAGGATCCCTCTTTGGCGATCCAGTCGTGCTCCAGGTAGCGCCATTCTCCCTTCAGCACGAAGGCATGAACCGGCTGAGGATGCCGATGGCGCGAAAGCACGCCGGACTTCCTCACACGCAACAGGTTCATCCAATAGCCGCGTGATGCAGCGAGCAGCAGGGGTCGGAACCACACGTTCTCCTCGACCGGGACCCATATCCGCTCATCTGTCGGGATGGCGTTCGGAACCACGAGTTCCGGCGGAGAATCCTTCGGCTGGGAATGCTTGTAGGGAATCCATTTGTCGCTGTTTGGAGTGACTTCGGGCTCTGACATTCCATATGCTCCTGCGAGATGCGATATCATCAAACGGTGAGATAGCCGCCGTCGACTGCCAGAATCGCCCCCGTCACGAAGCACGCGGCAGGCGAGCCGAGGAAGACTACGCAACTGGCGACCTCGTCGGGAAGTCCCCATCGGTTCATCGGCGTCCGGGCCAGGATGGCACGGTTGCGCTCCGGATCGGCCTGAAGATCCTTGGTCAGTGGCGTTGCAATCCAACCGGGCGCGACGGCGTTCACCCGAATCCCGTCCGATGCCCAGGCAGCAGCCAAGCTTTTCGTCAGCTGGCCGATTCCACCCTTCGAGGCACTGTAGGCGGGCACTCTCGCTCCTCCGAAGAAGCTGAGCATGGACGCGACGTTGACGACGGCTCCCCTGCTGTGGCGCAGCTTTGCTCTCGCGGCCGAACAGACGCGCATCGCCCCATTCAGGTTGATATCGACGACGTCTGCGAAGACATCCGGGTCGTGTTCGATGTCACGGCGGATCACCCCGGCCGCGTTCACCAGCACATGCAGATGCTCCATCCGCTCGAGCAGGTCTATGATCGCGGGACCGTTCCGCACGTCGAGAACCTCGAACACCAGACCGGCATTCTGGGCATCATCCGAAGCCCGGTCGCGCTCGGATGGGGTCGCTCCGGTCGCGACGACCTCGGCCCCGAGGTTCCGGAAGGCCCTCGCGCAAGCAAGCCCGATCCCACTCGTTCCTCCCGTGACCAGGACGGTCCGGCCTTCATAGAGCCGAGGTGCGAACGTATCCATTGTCATCACAGCCTCCGCTGTCGAAAGAGAATCCGCCAGAACAGGCTGACGGGGTGGGAGGTCTCGTCGTCGGGCATCACACGGCCGTTGGGCAGGTCGTCCCCGACGTGGCGGCGCCCGGCCCGAAAGTATGCAGGACCTTCTGCCCAGAAGCATCCCTCGTCGGAATTCTCAAGCCGGGAGGTCGGATCAACGAGCCGTCGGAAACGCTCATCCAGCGTCACAGGCGCATGGCCGGCCATCGTCGCCATCCGCTTGCAAACGGCCTCACGACACGCCGTCGTGGCCAGGACAGGCATCCGACCCGGCGTGAAAGACCGGCAACGCTCATGTACGGGCAGATCCATTCTGGGCGTTGCGCCACGCGATATATTCCTCCTGCACCTCTTCCGTCAGCGGATAATATTTCTGCAGATCGCCACCCTGCGAGAGGCGATAGCGGGCGAACTCCTCCCATTCAGCATGTTCGCTCGCCACCTCGATGAGCTTCGGCGCAAGCGCGACCGGAACGACCACGACACCGTCGTCATCGGCAACGACGATATCTCCCGGCATGACCAGAACGTTGCCGCAGGCGATCGGAACATTGACCGCGAATGGGATCAGGTTCGTCTGGGCATGATAATTCGGCGTCACGCCTTTCACCCAGATTCCAAGATCCAGTTCCTTGGCCTTGGCCGAGTCCCGGATGCAGCCGTCGACCACCACGCCGGCCCCGCCTCTGCCGGCGAAGAAGGTCAGCATCATCTCCCCGAAAATGCCGCTGGCCATATCCCCGCGCGCGTCGACGATCACCATGTCACCCGCTCGGGCCGGATAGAGCACGTGCCTGTGCAGCTGCAGCTCGGGATTTTCGTATTCGTTGGTACCGTAGAGGTCCTCGCGCTTCGGCATGCACTGCAAGGTCAGCGCAGGTCCGGCGACTGACCTCCCCTGCTTGAGCGGCAGCGGACCACGGATCTGCGGGTCGCGAATGCCCATGAGGCTGAGCTCGCTACTCGCAGTGGCCGTTCCGATCTGCGCCAGCGCGTCCGAGAGTTCGCGCGGAGGCCGCGCGATGTCTTTGATCTGAGGGATAGGTTGCACTCTGAAATCCTCATGTTGAGAAGGGATTGACAATGAGCTCATGGCCGTTCATGAGGCCCGCCTTCCCGCCAAACGCGCGGTCCGCTGGGCGGCTTGCCTGTCGAAGATCATGGATGCGTTCCAGACGTGGCGCGAAGGCAACGCGCCCCACGGCAGCGGCAGGATGCCGCCACGGAACAGTGCCGCGACCTTCTGCACGTTGCTGATGGATGCTCTATCCATGATGTCCTATCTCGACCTGGCTGGACATCAGTCGTCCCACCGTGGCGATTTGGCCGGATTGATCCGCCGCTCGCCGCGGTTGAGAGCCCGGATAAGCCCCATCTCTTCGTCGGAGAGGCGCACTTCGAGGGATCGCATGTTCTCACGCAGGTTGACGGCATTGGACGAGGCCGGAATGACGGCATGGCCCTCCTCCATCAGGAAAGCGAGGGCGACCGCAGCCGCAGTCACCCCATGACGCTCTCCAATGCCGGCCAGGACGGGATCGGATCCTACATCCCCTTGTGCGAGAGGCTGGTATGCCGTGAGAGGAAGGCCGATCGAGCGCGCATAGTTCGAGAGCCGCGGCGCCTGCAGATAGGGATGAATTTCCACCTGGTTGGTGACAACTGCCCCGTCTCCGAGAAGTGCCCGTGTCTGTTCCAGCATCGCGATCGGAAAGTTCGAGATGCCGATGAAGCGGGAATGGCCGAGATCCTGTGCCCGCTTGAGCTCCGTCATGTAGTCTTCGAAGGGCACCGCATTGTTCTGGGATGGCCAGTGGATGAGGAGCAGATCGACATGGCCGAGTCCGAGGGCCTCCAGGCTCGCTTCGACACTCGGCATGAAGCTCGCCCTGTCGAGCTTCGTATCGGCGACCTTCGTCGTGATGAAGACCTCCTCCCTGGGAAGTCCGGACCGGCGAAGGGCTTCACCGACAGGTCGCTCGGTATCGTAGCTCTGGGCCGTGTCGATATGCCTGTAGCCGATCTCGAGGGCCGCCAGGATGCTTGCCATCCCGGCATCTCCGGTTCTCCCGTACGTGCCGAGACCAATGGCCGGGATCATGTTGGCGATGCTTGTCATGGATGGCTCCTCAGCCTTTGGTGGCGCCGGCGGTCAGGCCGCCTACGAACAGGCGCTGCATCGACAGGAACAAGAGTGCGATCGGCAGGGTCATGATCACGGATGCCGCCATGACCGCACCCCAATCCGTGTTGAACTCCGTCGAGAACTCCGCCAGCCCGATAGGAAGCGTCTTGACCGATGAATCGCTGGCGAAGCACAGCGCGAAGATGAACTCGTTCCAGGTTGTCACGAAGGAGTACACCACCACGGCCACGATCCCGGGCTTCGAGAGGGGAAGCGTGATCCGGAACAGTACGCCCACGCGGGAGGCGCCGTCGATGATTGCTGCCTCGTCGAGCTCGACCGGAATCGCCTTGAAGTAGCTGGTCAGCATCCACACCGAGAGGGGCAGCGTGATGATCATGTAGACCAGGATCAGCCCGAAATAGGTGTTCACCAATCCCAGCACGCGCAGCGTCACGAACAGCGGCACGATGATAGCCGCGGTGGGCAGCAGCTGACCCACGAGCACGAAGGCCTGGAAGAGCGGCTTGCCCTTGAAGTTGAACCGCGCGAAGCCATAGGACGCGAACACAGCCAGGCACAGCGCCAGCCCGGTCGCTCCGACCGAGATGATCACGCTGTTGAGGAAATAGCGGGGAATGTTCGATTCGAAGAGAACCTTGTGGTAGTTGCCCCAGGTAGGCGCCGCGGGCCACCAGATCGGTGGAACGGTATAGAGCTCGCGCAGGGTCTTTATTGACGAGAGGCTCATCCACCAGAAGGGGAAAAGGCATATCGCCACCAGCAGAATGCAGCCGATGACGATGAACGGCGTGCCAAGACCGGTGCGATCCGACCTGCCGGCCTGCTTGGCGGATGACGGGGTGTTTTCCGCTGCGGCGGCCTGCTTGGGCGGCAGCACGTGAGCATTCGTGGTCATCGCGCCTCTCCCGGAGCTGCGGCAAGTGCCTTGATGTAGAAAAACACGATCAGGATCGCGACGGCGAAGAACATCACGGACAACGCCGCGGCTTGGTTGAACTGCACGTTCTCGAAGGCGATGCGGAAGATCTGAATCGGCGTGATCAAGGTGCTGTTGGCCGGACCGCCCCGCGTGATGGCATAGATGATGGTGATGGAGTTGAGACCCCAGATGACCAGAAGCAGAGTCACGGCGACCAGGACCGGCTGCACCTGCGGCAGCATGATGTGGCGCACCTCCTCCCAAAAGTTGGCGCCGTCGACCCGAGCGGCTTCATAGAGCTCCTTGGGAATGGATTGCAGGCCGGCCAGCACCATCACGGCGACGAAGGGGAAAAGCTTCCAGACATTGATGGCGATGAGCACCGGCATGACGGTGTCGCGGTTGGTGAGCCAGCCGATGGGCTGCTCGATCAGACCGGGCGCGGTCATCATGTAGTTGATGATGCCGAACTCGGTGTGGAACATCCACGCAAATGTGGTGGCCGCGACAATGCTGGGGATGACCCAGGGAATGAGCGCTATGGAGCGCACGACGGAGCGGCCGGGAAAGCTCTGATTGAGCAGGATCGCGGTTGCGGTCCCGAGCAGGACTTGAAAGACGATCGAGCCGCCGACCCAATACAGAGTGTTCCAGAAAGCCTGGGGCGTCGCGCGGGAGCGGAGCACGGTGGCGAAATTCTTGACCCCGACGAAATTGGATTGGCTGTCAGTGACGCTGAGCAGACCCGTGTAGGCAACTGGATAAGCAATCAGCATCGCCAGGACCACCAACGCAGGCAGAATGAACCAGTAGCCTGTCGATTGACGAGACATGAGACCGTCCTCGAATGGAAGGGGGCTTCAGCGGCACGCGCCGCTGAAGCCTGGAACTCGGGCTCGCGAGACCTACTCGTCGAGCAGGGACTGGATATCGTCGGCCGCGTTGTCCATGGCCTCCTGCGGCTCTTCCTTGCCGAGCATGATGGCCTGGACGCTGTTGAAGTAGGCCTGGGTGATCTGGACCCAGTTCTTGTGGCTTGGGGCAGGCCGTCCATATGGCAGCATTGCCTTGTAGCCTGCCAGGATCGGTTCATCGAAACGAGGAAGCTTCATCGACGAGACGCGCGCCGGGAACGTATCGGTGAAGTAACCCTGATTCTCCGCCGTGTTCAGGAACTGGATGAACTTCTTTGCCTCTGCCGGATTCTTCGCACTCTTCGGGACGATGAAGCTCCAGCCCCCCAGAATGGCCGCGGTATTCTTACCTTGCGGATGGGGAATTTGCATCACGCCGATGTCGATCTTCGGATTTTCCTTCTGGATCGAAGCCAGGTCGAACTGACCCGCCTGGTACATCGATACCTTTTCGGCGATGAACAGGCGCCGGTTGGCAATGCCGTCATTCTCCAGCGTCGATGTCGGAGAAATCTTCTTCTTGTAGAAGTCCGTATAGAACTTCACCGCTTCCACAGCCTCGGGCTTGTTGACGAGAGCCGTCTTGGCATCCTTCGAGATGATGTCTCCGCCGTTCATCCAGATGAAGGGCAGCGACCGGAAGATCGTGTTGCCCACCTCACCGCCACCCGTGATCGCGAAGCCGAACCGTCCTTCGCGGGTCAGAGTGGTTGCGGATTTCACGAACTCGTCCCAGGTCTGTGGCGGCTTCTCAGGATCGAGCCCTGCCTCCTTGAAGTGGCCTTTGTTGTAAATCACCGCAAGGGTTTCGATGCGGTACGGGATCGCCCAGAGCTTCCCATTCCAGGTGACGTAGTCGAGCGCGGCGGGAACATAGTCACCTCGGTCCTGCAGCGTATCGTCGAGGGGAATGACGAGGTTGTTCTGGGCATAGCCGTTCACCCATCCGTGCTGCACCTCGATGACATCCGGCGCAGCACCGGATTGCAACGTGGTCAGGACACGCTGCGGCAAGCCATCGGACGTCGTCACCTCGATCTTGATCTTGGTGTCCGGGTTCGCCTTCATGAATTTGTCGGCCAAGTCGCGGGCCCGTGCCTCGCCCCAATTGGGCGTCCACCAAACCACGTCACCGGCAAGGCAGCTCCCGGCCGACAGCGCCAGCATGGAGACGGCCAGGAAACCAACGGACACTTTTGATGTCTTCATCTTCTCTCCTCCCTGAAGGAACCGGCCTTGCGTCATTGCGCGGATGCGCGCCGGGTATTCCAGCTGATTGGCTTCTCTATTGGTTCATATTTGAACAAGGCCAATTCAAATTAACTCAAGTTATGGTCCAAGTGAGATGGATGTCAACCGTTTATCCTGCGCGACTTCATCGCCGGGGCATTCGCGTTCGCGATTACTTCCGATCACCATGATCCCGGCTTTTCCGGCTCTGACCCGGTGAGTAGGCGCGGCCCTCCGCCCGCCCGTCATCGAACGTATCGACGATCCGTCCTTTGCACAGGGTCAGCGTGCACGCGAGTGTGGCTGGCGCTTCCCTGCCGACGCCGAGCGAGTCATGGAGTTGAACGGGATCATGGCGGACGTGGAACACGGCCAGATCCGCCTCCCCTCCAAGCTCGGCCCGGCCGAGATCCGGCCGCCCGAGAACGTCGGCTGGAGAGCACGTCGTCAGCCTGATCACTTGCTCCAGGGAGAAGCCGAGCGACATGAATTTGGCCATCACGTGCGGAAGGTCTTTGACGACGCCGTCGATGTTGTGCGCGTGAATATCGGTGCTGATCGCATCGGGGAGCAGGCCCTGTTCGATGGCAGCCCGTGCAACCTCGAATGAGAAGCTCGCTCCGCCGTGCCCCACATCCATCTTGACGCCGCGAGAGAGCGCCTCGCGCACCGACGGCCGCAGGCGCATGCGCTCGTCGAGGACGCATCCACCGACGGACGGATTGTAGATATGGGTCAGAATATCGCCGGCCTTGAGATACGGAAGGACTTCGTCGATCGTCGGCGGAGCGGCCCCGATATGGATCATCAGCGGCACCTCGAGGATGTCCGCGGCCTCCCGCGCGAGCGGCAGCACGACAGGGCCGTTTGCGCCACAGGCGTTGTTGCTGGCTCGCAATTTGACGCCCGCGATGACGGATCCGTATTCCGCCTTGACGCGCCGCAGCTCGCGAAGGTCCGCGAACCGCCAATCGAACAGCTCGCCGACGTCGATGCTCAGGTTCCCGGCCGGAGTGAGTCCGATATACGAAAGGTTGATGAAGGGAATGATCCGCAGCCGGCTCGGCTTGATCACATGGTGAAAGAAGCCTTCGAAGGTTGCCGCCCCGCTGGAGCCGCAGTCGACCCACGTTGTCACGCCGCTCCGCGGGCCGACCTTGTCGGCTTTCACACCGAGCAGAGTGCCGCCCCAATAGGCATGGGTGTGCATATCGACCAGGCCCGGCACGACGAGAGCACCGGTCGCGTCGATCACGTGGTAACCGTCAGGGTCGATCTGGGGGGCAAGGCCTACGATCTTGCCATCCGCTATTGCGACATCCAGGATCCCGTCGCGCCCGGAAGAGGGATCGAGAAGGCGTCCATTCCTTATCAGCAACCTCTGACTCATCGCGGCCCTCGGAAGCTTACCGTTCCATCGACAGCCCAGACCTCTTCAAAACTCCCAGTCTCAGAACGTCTTTTCGCCGGTGGCTATTCCGCGGGTGTTGATGGTTCCATCGAACAGCGGCACATCGTGGTCTTCATAGGGAAACCGCGCGCACGCCTCCTCTATCAGCTCGACGCCAAGGCCCGGAGTCGTGGGCACGAGGATATGTCCAGACTCGAACCGCAGGGTCTCGCGCACCAACTCCTTACGCCATGGAACATCGACGGAAACCGTCTCGAAGACCGAGAAGTTCGGGATGGCGACAGACATGTGGAGCGTCATGGCATTCATCACGGGCCCCACGGGATTATGCGGCGCGACCGGGATCAGATGGCTATGCGCCAGATGCGCAAGCCGTTTCGTCTCGCCGAGACCGCCCGCATGGGAGACATCCGGCTGAAGGATGTCGACGGCCTTCTTGTTCAGGGCTTCGATGAAGCGGGAGGGCTCGAACCAGCGCTCGCCGGCTGCGATCGGAACCGGACTGCTGGCACGGACTTCCGCCAGCGCGTCGATGCTTTCAGGGGGCGTCGGCTCCTCGATCCAAGTCAGGTCGTAACGCTCGAGAGCCTTGCACATGGCGATGGCCGTGGGGACATTCAGCCGCCCATGAACGTCGAGCATGAGGTTGACATCGGGGCCAACGGCATCGCGCACCGCCTCCACGATCTCGATCGTCGTGCGGCGCTGCTGCCGGTCCATTTCCAGATCGGCAGCCCCGAAGGGGTCCCACTTCAGGGCCCGATATCCCATGGCGACGGCCTTGCGGGCATTGGCTGCATATTGCTCCGGGGTCTCGGATCCGAAGAACCAATGGTTCGCATAGCAGGCCACCCGATCGCGGAACTTGCCCCCAAGAAGCTCGAAGACCGGTACGCCGAGGGCTTTTCCCTTGATATCCAGCAGAGCCGCCTCGATCGCCCCCAGAGCCGTGCGGAAGACCGCGCCTGTGCGCCAGTAGCTGTCACGGTGGAGTTGCTCGACGATAGCATCCACCGCAAACGGGTCGCGCCCCACGAGCACGCGCTCCAGCTCCTCCAGAGCGGCGACGACGGTCTTGGTCTTCCACTCTAATGTGGCCTCCCCGATCCCCTCGATGCCTTCGTCGGTATAGAGCTTGACGAATACGAAGTTCGTGCGCGAGACATTGGCGACGAACACCTTCTGTGCCACGATTTTCATTCGGTTTCCTCCAGCTCGGCCCTTGGCGCGGCTCTTGAAGCAAGGCGGGCTTCATACGCTTTGGCTCAGGTCGGCCGGAGGCCGATCAGCATTTTATCGTTCTCGGCGTCTTACGCGCTCACAGGGTGGAGTTCGCCGATGGATGACGCGGACCTTGACCGGATCAGGCCCCCTTGAGCCGCGCGATGGCTGCCGCCTGCATGCTGTCAGGAGCCATCTGCATGAGCTCGATCCGATGTCCATCGGGATCCTCGATCCAGGCCTGCCAATTGCCGTCCGCTCCCAGCGTCTTGGGACGGATCAGCGGAACCCCGCTGGCCTCCAGCTCGCGCAGAGCCTGATCGATATCGGGAACGGACAGGCACATGTGGTTGTAGCCGACAGCTTCCCGTTCCGCCGCCCGTTCTCCCTCCCCTTCGGGGAAGACCTCGAGGAATTGATCGTCCGTGATCCTGAGATAGACGAGCCAGAGCCGTCCATCCCGGTCAAGCCGCATCATTTCCGAGAAGCCGAGCTTGTTCGTGTAGAAATCGAGGGTCCGCGCGGCATCCTTCACCCGGATGGCCACATGAGCGATCGACGAAACCGTCAGCATGGCAGCAGCATCCCGGCCACCGCGCCCCATGGACTGAGTTCAGAACGACTGCCCTGCTCCATCTTCGTCTCCTCCCGCGGCCTGTTGAAAGCGGCCGCTTATTCAAATATGAATTTTGACAGTTCAAATATGTATGGTACTGGTCGACTAAGACTTGTCAATAGCGGACTTGGACGATGATGGACGAGATGACGCAGGACGTAGAAAACAAACATACGATCCCTGCTATCGATCGGATGATGCAGGTCCTGGAAGCGCTTGAGCACAACAACGGCGCCGGCCTGACCATCCGGGAACTGGCCGACCTCCTCGATCTGCCGCGGACCGCCGTCTACCGGATTCTCAATACATTGCAGCGACACGATATGGTGTATCGCGACAAGGCGGGGGCTTACAGCCTCGGGCGGAGGCTTCTGGCTTTGGCCTCTCACGTCGCATCCCGCGCGAACGACTTCGATATCGCGGCGTTCAGCCAGCCCTTCCTGGAAAAGCTCTCAGCCGACCTCGGCGAAGGCGTCAAGCTCAGCGTCATCGATGATGAGGGCATCATCGTCGTGGCCGCTGCGCAAGGGCGGCGGGAATACGCCCTGACGGTCAAGCCCGGCCAGCGCATGCCGATCCATGCGAGTGCCGCGAGCAAGCTGCTGCTGTCGTACATGGAGCCGGAGAGGTTGAACCAATGGCTCGCCGAACCTCTCCCAGCCTACACCGGCAGGACGATCACCGATCCGAAGCGCCTGCGCGCCGAGTTCACGCGGATCAGGAGGCTCGGCTGGGCCCAGGACAAGGGAGAGAGCGCGCCGAGCATCTGCGCCTTCGCGGCTCCTGTCTTCTTCAAGGGAGGCAAGCTTGCCGCGGCTGTGAGCGTGCCGTTCCTGGCCGGTGCCGAGCCAAGCCGAATGGAGGAAATCCGCATCGCCGCCATCGAGACCGCTCGTGCCATGACGAATGCGATGCCAGCCTAGAGCATCGGACCCGAAAAGTGGACCCACTTTGGGGTCCGATGCTCCACTCTTTGAAGAGCGCATCGTTCGGGGCGGACCCAGCGGGCCGGAGAAGTAGATGAAAATCGTCGATCTCAAATGCGCCATCATCGGCAAGAGCCCTGTCGTTCGGATCGTCACGGACGAAGGCATATCGGGCTATGCCCAGGCAGAGACATGGAAGCATTACCTGAAGCCGCACATCCTCGCTCTGCGCGAGGCGCTGGTCGGTGAAGATCCCACTCTCGTCGAGCGGGTCATGCTCAAGATCAGGCAGCGCGGAGGGTTCAAGCCATGGGGAGCGGCGGTCAGCGCCGTCGAGATGGCCTTGTGGGACCTGGCAGGCAAGGCCGCAGGCCTGCCCGTTCACAAGCTGCTCGGCGGCAAGGTCCGCGACAAGGTGCGGGTCTACAACGGCTCCATCCGCTTCCCTCTCGCGGGCCACAGGCCGGAAGATTACGCCGACGACATGCGCAGGATGATGGCGCTCCCCGAGGGGTTCACCATCTTCAAGCAGCCCATCGGCTTTCACTCCCCGATGAAGCGGGAGGTGCCGAACTTCTATTACGGCGAGCCGAATGCCAGCCCATTCCACGGCGCTCTCGACCGTGGCCCTGTGACGGAGAAAGGGCTCCGTCACCTTGTGGACTGCGTCGCCGCCATGAAGGAGGTGGCGGGAAGCACTGTCGGCTTGGCGCTCGATTGCGGCCCCGGCTGGATGCTTGGCGACGCCATTCGACTTTCCCGCATGCTCGAGCCATTCAACCTCCTGTGGATCGAGGACGTGCTGTCGGGCGATTATACGCCCTGGGTGAATGCGGGCGTCTATCGTGAGCTGACCCGCGCCTCCGTCACCCCGATCCACACAGGGGAGCAGATCTACCTGCGGCAGAACTTCAAGGAACTCATCGAAACCCATGCGGTGCATGTGATCGGTCCGGATCCCGCCGATGTCGGGGGCATTGCCGAGCTGAAATGGATCGCTGAATTCGCCGACCTGCATGGCATCACGATCGCCCCTCATGGCACCGCAAACGGCCTGCTCGGTCTCGCGGCCCTGATCCAGGTGAGCGCCACGCTTCCCGGCAACTTCATTGCCTTTGAGTACACAACCGCGGATCCGCCATGGTGGAGCGAGATCGTGGAAGGGCTCCCCAGCCCTATCGTCCGAAACGGCATGATCGACGTTCCGGATCGGCCGGGCATGGGAGTCGAGCTCATCCCTGATCGGGCGAAGGAATACCTGACCGAAGACGACCGCGACTTTTTCTCATGAGCGTCTCAACGGCCATGGTGTCGCGGCACTTGAAGCCGAACCGCAACGAGGCTGGAGGTCCGATCCTGTGATGCGTCTATGGTCGCAATCCGAACGACAGGCGCTTGCCGGTCTGCTCGTCGAAGAGGTGGACGAGCCTGGGATCGGGGGTGACGCGGATCTGCTGGCCGGGCTGCGCGTCGACGCGCTCGCGGAACACGCCCACCACGTCGGCGCCGCCGAACTTGGCGAAGACCTGGGTCTCCGAGCCGGTCGGCTCGACCACCGCCACCTCGGCCGGCAGCCCGTTGGCATCGTCCAGGATGAAGTGCTCAGGCCGGATGCCGTAGATGATCGGCTGCCCG
>NZ_JAMXFI010000102.1:0-28675 GCF_025460875.1 Microvirga yunnanensis | reverse complement strand
AATCCCCATAACATCCGCAGCGTCAGCACGGTGCTCCGCGGTTTCCTCCTTTGAGGCTTGTCGAACGCCTGCCGCTCGTGCCGCGGTTCCGTTCCGCCGCGGCAGGCATCCAACAAGCCTTAACAAAAGTGAGCCAAGAGCCGATCTACGGGAAGTCCGCTTCCCACAGGAGAAG
This sequence comes from Microvirga yunnanensis, assembly GCF_025460875.1. Lineage (NCBI taxonomy): Bacteria > Pseudomonadati > Pseudomonadota > Alphaproteobacteria > Hyphomicrobiales > Methylobacteriaceae > Microvirga > Microvirga yunnanensis. The sequence continues at coordinate 28,500 of NZ_JAMXFI010000102.1, read as the reverse complement.
AGACATTCGCCCTTAAGACAGGTGAAACGCCCTTTGAGTCGAACTTTACTGTTAAACGGATCCTCAAGAGTCAGTCTTCTCTGAAAGTAGCGTCAGACTTTTAGCGTCGCGCCCTCAGGAGAATGGGCTGAATCTGAGTCAAACATTTCGTTTTCCGAACATCCTGTTGGACCGTTAAGCAAGTCGGGCGACGCAGAAAAGCAAACTGCGTCGCCCGACTTGGTTTGATCCCTGAATCTCAATCAGCCCTCACCAGCGCACCGTGCGAAAAAGTGGACCCGGATTTTCGCCCTCAATGGTGCGCCGCTCAAAGGCTTGAGCATCGGATCCAATCTCGAAAGTGCATTCCACTTTCGGGTCCGATGCTCCTTTCCTTAAGCGGCGCATCGTTCGGGGCGGACCCGGAGGGCCGCACGATGCGCTAGAGCCTCGGACCCAAAAGTGGACACCACTTTTGGGCTTCATCCGAGGCTTCCTCTCTTGATTGGCGCATCGGATGAGGCGGACCCGGCGGGCCACGCTAGTGACCCGAAGGGCCGCTGACGCGGCCCGCTGGGTCCGTCCGATGCGCTAGGCCGCCAAGGCTTCGACGGTGCAGATGACGCCGGTGGAGACGAAGGCGATCTCGACCTTGCCGTCGAGGTCCTGGGCCAGGGCACGCTCGAGCAGCCGCGAGCCGAACCCGCGGCGCGACGGTGGATGGACGAGTGGTCCCCCACGTTCCTCCCAGCGGATCGAGATCCTGTCGCCGCCTCCTGACCGCCTTTCGGAAGCCCATGTGATCGAGACCGACCCGGCCTCGTTCGACAAGGCACCGTACTTCACCGCGTTGGTGGCCAATTCCTGGAACGCCATGGCGAGCGCCAGCGCCGTCTGGGCCGAGACACGGACATCCGGTCCCTCCCCATGCACGCGATCCTCCGCCGGGTTGCTGAACGGTTCGACCGCCTGGGCAATGACCGTGCCGAGATCCGCGCCCTCCCAGTTCTCACGGGTCAGCAGGTCGTGGGCACGGGCGAGAGCCGCCAGCCGACTGTCGAAGACATGCCGGACCTGCTCCGGGACGCCGGCCGTGCGCAGGGTCTGGGACGCAATGAACTGTACGGTGGCCAGCGTGTTCTTCACGCGATGGTTCAACTCGTGGAGCAGCAGTCGCTGATGCTCTTCGGCCCGGTCGCGCTCCGCCTGCCGGGCGGCGACCTCGTCCATCAGTCCATCGACGGCGGCCCCGACCGACTCGATCTCACCGGCATCGGCGGCCATGCCGCTGCGAGCCTCCCGGTCGCCTGCGCGCCAGGCTTGGATCGTTCTCACCAGCCGGACCACCGGCTTCGTGACGAAGCGGCGCCCGAACAACCAGGCTGCGCCAAGAGCGGCCACGGCCCCGGCGATGGTGAGGGCGATGCCGCGTCGGGCCGATTGATCGATGGCCCGGAATGCCTCGTCGACCGAGAGGCCAGCACTGATGTAGAGTCCGGTCGGCGTCGCCGCAGGCGGAATGTAGCCGATGACCCGCCGGGTGCCGTCCTGGCTCAGCACCTCCTCGGTGCCGGGGGCGGACGCCTGCACCAGCCTCTGGAACGGCTCGGGAATGTGCGTGCCGATGAACCGTTCGGGCAACGGCTCGCGGGCGATGATGACGCCATTGCGGTCGGCGATGGTGAGCGCACTGCCGCGGGCGAAGTCCCGCTGCCGCAGCCGCGCGCCGAGCCAGTCCAGGTCGAGGCCCGCCGCGACGACGCCCAATGTCTTGCCGTCTCCGTTCCGGACCGGTAGGGCGAGCGGCAGCCCCCGGCGACCCGAGATGCGGCTGAGCGTGTACTCGCCGACGACGAAACCGCCCGTGGCGAGCGCCTGCTTGAAGTAGGGCCGGTCGTCGAGCGGCCGGCTCTGGCCTATGCCTTCGGTTCGGCACCTGACGGTGCCTTGGAGATCGATGACGGTGATTGTGGTCAGGTGCGGGGACTCCGCCTGTACGTCGTCCAGGTAGGCTCGGCACAGCGCGGGATCGAAGGAGCGTACCGCCGGGGCACGGGCAACCGCCAGCAGCAGCCCATGGATGCCCTCGATGACGCCCTGCATTTCGAGCGCGGCAAGCTGACCGAAGCGCAGGGCGAGCGCCTGCACCTCGGCCTCGCGGCTGCGGCGCAGAGAGACTTCGTTGTAGAGCAGGATGGCCAGCGCGGGCAGGAGGGCCAGCGCCGTTAGGATGAAGAGCCGCGCGCGCAGGGACAACCTCGGCCACGCCATCGCCACCGTCGGTCCTCCTCGAAGATCCCGTGCCTGTTATGCATTCGGGTGCCTGCCCCTTGCGGGTGCCTGCCCCTTGATCATAGCGCAGCTTGTCGACGGGTCGATGACTTATGTTAAGGCCCGAACGATGTCCTTCGCCCCGGTATGGCCGCGACGCGATCAGGCAGAGTGCCGTCTCATGGGTGAGAGCTGTCCGCTTCAGGCGCTCGCACCTCCAGCCTGTCTCCGCCTGCCCGCCGATTCAATCGGGATCGTCATGGTACAGCACACACCTTCCGGCTCGAACCGCGCCGCGAGCTCGCCCCCGAGCTCGTGCGTGATGGCCTGCCGCAACAGGCGCGAGCCGAAACCCGGGCTCGGCTGGGCTGGCAGGGAGGGGCCTCCCAGCTCGCACCCGTCGATGATCAGGAGCCCGTCCCCCTGCTCTCCCGAGACCTGCCAATCAACCTGCACATGACCGGTATCCAACGAAAGGGCCCCATACCGTCGGCGTCGGTCGTGAGCCCATGGAACCCCATGCCGAGGACGACGGCCCGTGAGGGCCGCCACACCCCGAGCCGGCATCCTTCGGGGATCGGAAACCATCGATCCGGCCGGCTGTCGAAAACGGCCTGCCTTAGCCAATGCAGATGAGTTAGCTGTGGACCCGATTCCTAACCGAGACCGAGCTCCTTGAGGATTGCCGTGATACGGGCCTGCTCTTCCTTGATGAAGGCGCCGAAGGGTGCGGAGGGCATGTAAAGATCAACCCATTCCCGTTCCTGAAGCAGCTTCTTCCAGGACGGGCTCTGCACCAGCTTGGCAACGGCTGCTTCAAGCGCTTGCTTGTCCTCGGCACTGACATGGGGGGAAGCCATCAGACCGCGCCAGTTGACCAGCGTCGCGTCAACGCCCTGCTCCCGGAAGGTCGGGATGTCGATGCCGGGCAGACGTTCCGGCGACGAGATGCCGATCGGCCTGAGCTTGCCGGCCTTGAACTGACCAGCGACCTCGTTGAGGCCACCGGTTGCAACGGTGATCTTGCCGTTCATCACCAGCGGCAGCATCTCGCCACCGGTCCCGACCGGAATATAGTTCATCTTCTTGACGTCACCACCGGAGGCCTTCACGACCAGGCCGCACAGGACGTGGTCGGGAGAGCCATGCGCGAAGCCGCCCCAGGTGACCGAGCCCGGGTCCTGCTTGAACTTGTTGACCAGGTCCGTGACGCTCTTGATGGGCGATTCAGCAGCAACGAACAGTGGCTGATACTCGCCCTGAAGGCGGGCGATAGGAGTTACCTGCTCCAAGGTGACCGGGGACTTGTTGATCACCGGTGCGCCCACGAGACCGAAGCCCGCGACCATCAGCGATGGGTCCCGCTCCTTGGAGTTGATGACCTGGGCCAGACCGATCGTGCCGCCAGCGCCCGGCACGTTCTGGACTTGGACGCTCGTGGCGAGCTTTTCGCTCATCAGGACTTCCTGTACCGCGCGGGCGAGCTGATCGTATCCTCCTCCCGGGCCCGCGGGAGCGACGATCTTGACGCTCGTGAGCTGCTGCGCCCATGCCGGCAAGGCAGGCAGAAGGCTGGCCGAGGCGGCGGCCAAGAGGGCTTTGTTGAAACTGCGACGATCCAAGGACATTTCCTGTCTCCCCTATGAACTCTCTCCGCCATGGAGGAGCTAAAATCGTGTTGCGTTGCAGGTGCATGCTGTTGGGAACGGCTCGAACCGCGCGGCTTTCGGACCCGGGTAACGGATCTGGTGCGCACGGGCAGGTGCCGCGACGCCCGTCCGAGCATCGGTCGGGTCGCATGCGAGTGCCGGGAGGAGGCGCATCCTCATCGTTTCGTCCCGTTACAATATTGTTCTTACGTTCGGTGTGGCCCGAGCTTCTTGGGTACCGTAGGGTCGGAACCTGTCATTCACCTGTCATCCGAGGTGACGGAAGGCATGCGCATCTTTCTGGTTGAGGATACCCGCGACGTCGGGGAGGCGATTGTCGAGCACTTCGCCCGGATCGGTCACGTGGTGGATTGGGAAACCGACGGGGAAGCAGCCGCAGTCACGCTCGACGATACAATATACGATCTGATCATCCTGGACGTGATGCTGCCGGGCCAGAGCGGATTCTCGATCCTGCACCGCCTTCGAGCGACGGGAAGTACGACCCCGGTCCTGATGCTCACTGCCCGGTCCGAGGTCGAGGACCGCGTCAGCGCTCTCGACATCGGTGCCGACGACTACCTGGTGAAGCCTTTCGACTTTCGTGAACTGGAAGCCAGGGCCCGAGCGCTGCTGCGCCGCCGGCATGGCGAAGCCACGGACCTGCTGGAATGCGGTGACATCTGCATCGACAGGTCGGCCCGCGCCGTGCGGGTCGGCCAGCGCGAGGTGCATCTGACCCGCCGTGAGGTGACCCTGCTCGAGATCCTGGCCTCCCGCCCCGGCCGGGTCTTCAGCAAGGAGGATCTGCTGGACCAGGTCTTCGGCTTCGACGAGGAAGCCCCGTCCTTCAATGCCGTCGAGCTGTACATCGGCCGCCTGCGCAAGAAGCTCCATGGCGCACGCGCCGAGATCGTGACGGTCCGGGGCTTCGGCTATCAGATGGTTCCTCATGGCCCGTCGTGAACCGTCCCTGTTCACCCGCCTGATCGTCCTCATCTCGCTGGTGTTGATGGCGGGGGCCGCCGCCCTGACAACGGCAGCCTGGTACTACGCCCGTGCGGCCGCAAACGACGCCTATGACCGTTTGTTGGTGGGGGCCGCCTACCAGATGGCGGAAGCACTCACCGTACAGGGCGGAACGCTGACCGTCGAACTGCCGGTATCGGCCTTCGAGTTGCTGGCGAATTCGGAGCGTGACCGGATTTTCTACAAGATCGTCGATCCTGGCGGCGGTACGTTGACCGGCTACCCCGATCTTGCGACGCCGGAGAGCGATGCCCCCGCGATGGCCGTTCCCGAAGCCCAGGACGGACGGTTCAAGGGGGTTGATGTCCGCGTGACGAAGGTCGGCCGCTTCTTCTCCGACCCTTCCGTTCAGGGACGGGTTGATGTGGTCGTGGCCCAGACCACAGAGGCGCGAACGGCTCTGGCCCGGGAGCTGACCTTGCGTGCGGTCGCGCTCATCATCGTCATGAGCGTCCTGGCCCTCGGCGGTGCGGTCTTTGCGATCCGGTACGCTCTCAGACCCATCGGGCGCGTGGGAGCAGCGCTTCGGGACCGGGATCCCCATGACGTAACGCTGATCACCGTCAGCACGCCCCGTGAGCTGCGCCCATTCGTGTCCGCCACGAACGAATTCATCACGCGGCTGAAGGACCGGATGGATCTCATGCAGCAGTTCATCGCCGACGCCGCGCACCAGATCCGCACTCCCCTGACGGCCCTGAAGGCGCAGCTTCAGCTTCTGTCGCGTCAGCCGATGGAGCCTCAGGGATTGCAACACCTCGCACGTGTGCAGGAGCGTGTCGACCAGTTGTCCCGGCTTGCAGGCCAGTTGCTCAGCCATGCCATGGTCAACCATCGTGCGGGAGCCGTACCGTTGGAGACGGTCGACGTGGTCGAGGTCGTCCGGCGTGCCATCCGGGAGGCAGTGCCGGAAACGCTCGACCGCGACGTCCTGACCTCCCTGGAATTGCCTCCGGTTCCGGTGACGATTGAAGGAGATGCCATCAGTCTCAAGGAAGCCGTGAAGAACGTGGTTGACAATTCGGTTCGCCACGGCGCCCCGACGCAGCTCACGCTTCGCGTGCGCCAGGAATCCCAGACCGTGAACATCGAGGTGGAGGATGATGGCCCCGGCATCCCACCGGAGCTGTGGCCGCAGGTGACAAAGAGGTTCGGCGCGCCTTCGCCGGGGGGATCCGGGCTCGGGCTGTCGATTGCCGCGGACGTGCTGGCTGCACATGGCGGATGCCTGACGTTCCGCCATGCCGACAGGAACGGCTTTACCGTCATCATGAGCCTGCCGAGCAGGACTGGACCCAAGTCATGAACCGCCAGAAGAGATGGCCGCGTCGACCTATCCTATTGATCCTTTGTCTGTTCTGGACGGTGGTCCAACCTCTGGCCGGCCTTGCTCAAGGTATTCCCACCCCGACATTCCCGGCCTTGCAAGGCGAGCAGGAGGTCTTGTCGATCCACGCGGCGACCGACCGTCCGGCCATGGAGCCGCTGATCCGCGACTTCCAGATCCTGAACCCCAACACCCGGATCGAGTTCGTGGAATACGTCACGAACGATCTCTTCGCCGCAGCGTTCAAGGCCTGTCAGGACGGCCGGGCCTTGGGCGACGTGCTGCTGTCCTCGGGCGTCGACCAACTGGTGAAGCTCGCCAACGACGGCTGCGCAGGCAGCGTCCGTTCGCCGGAAACCCAGACGATCCCGCGCTGGGCCAATTGGCGCGACGAGGTGTTCGGCTTTACCTTCGAGCCGGTGGTGTTCGTCTACAATCGGGACAGGGTCCCGGCCGAAGATGTCCCGAAAACACATCTCGAGATCGCCGACCTTCTGCGGTTGAAGCCCGAGACTTACCAGGGCCGGGTCGGGACCTATGACATTCGTCAGTCGGGAATCGGCTATCTGCTGGCCTTCAACGACTCGCAGCAGACGACCACCACCTATGGCCGGCTTCTCGAAAGCCTGGGACGCGCCCACACGGTCGTACGCTGCTGCACGGGCGAAATCCTCGATGAGATCGAGGCAGGCCGCATTCTCATCGGCTACAACATGCTGGCGTCCTATGCCTACGCCCGTGTCCGTGCCGGCGCCAGGCTCGGACTGGTCATGCCCTCAGATTATACCCTTGTGCTCAGCCGGGGAGCCATGATCCCTGCTGGCGCAGGCAAGGCCGCCGCGGGGACCCGTTTCATAAATTACCTCCTGTCAGGGCGGGGCCAGACACTGGCACAACAAGAGGCCTTCTTCTTTGGGTTTGCGGGAGAGGCTCCTGCCGGGGTCGAGGGCGCAGCATCGATCGTGCGCGCAGGCATCGCCCGTCCGATCGCGATCGGCCCGGCGCTGCTCGCGGTTCAGGACGACGAAAGGCGCAGACGGTTCATTGCCGACTGGAGCCGCTCGCTTATCGATATGACGGCACGGTGAGCCGCCGTCCTCCTGGAACATGTGGTCGGACCTTGCGACGTGAGCGGTCAGGCCTTCGCGTGTTACCCATCGACCTTGCGCGTGCCGCCATGCAGTCGCCGGTTTCCCCAGCTCCGCAGAGCCCGTTGTGCGATGCGAGTGATCTTCCATGCCCCTTCGGCCTTGCCGAATTGGAACTCGTAGGCTCCGCATGAATGGTAGAAGTCCTCACCCTCCTCCTTGAACTCGCGGTCGAACCTCAGGATCAGGTAATTGCAGCGTCCCCGCACGCCCTCCGGCTCGCGCGACAGCAGCAGGTTGGAGAAGCTGTGATGCTTGGCAAGGGTGTCAACCGCATCGCGTCGGCGCTGCACAAACTCGGCGCCACTCATGGTGCCGGGCGGCTCGCGGCCCGAGGAGGCGTAGTCGATGAACACCTCGTGCGCCAAGCAGGTCTCCATGGCCGCCCAATCGCGCTCATCGAAGGCGAGGAAGAATCGGCAGAGGACATCGTTGATAGCGATGTGGTCGAGTGGATCCAAGGCTTGCATGACAATCGTCCTCTGTGGGGAACGGGAGCGGCAGATATGGGCATGATGGGTGCAGGCGGTGAGTGCCAGTGCCATGAAAAGCCGTTCCGGGGAAGAAGTGCCTCGGACTCCGCAATGGGTCAAGCTCGGTAGGGCGGCGGACCTGAATGAAGGTCCACTCCTCCCAGCGGTGCGGAAGTGCCGCCAAGATCAGCCCCGTGCCAGGAGCGGCTCTTCCCGGGTTCCTCTTTATGTCCCGGAAAGACGCTCTATGTCACGGAAAGACGCTCTTGGCGCATTCTCGCTTCTAAAGCAGCGCTTCGCCCCGGAACACCGGGATGCAACTGCCGCCGACCCGCGAGTGACAGCCATCCTCGGCGCGCCACGACGTCACCCTGAGCAAGCTCGGCCGTCCCATCTCGACGCCCTGTGTCATGGTGAAGGCGGCCGTGTCGCCGCCATCGAGCGAGAGCAGCAGAGCGCCGAGCGTGGCGCTGGCGCTGCCCGTCGCCGGGTCCTCCCAGGTACCGGCGAGCGGCGCGAACATCCGTGCTCGGATCATGTTGCCATCACGCGCATAGAGGAACAGCGACAAGCGTCCGGCCAGTTCGCCATGCAGCCGCACGAGCTTGCGGAAAGCGGCGAGATCAGGCATCGCTCGGGCAAGAGCTTCCGGCCCGACCTGCGTCAGCACAAATGTGACGCCGACGGAGGCCTGCACCGGCTTGTGGGCTGCTGTAACGATATCCGCGACGGAAAGCCCCGCGCAGGCGGCGATCCCGTCGATCGGCAACTCCAGGCCGAGGGACAGGGCCTGCGGCGCCGCGATCACCGCTCCTGTCACCGCTCCGGCCGCATCGCGCTCCACGGCGATTTCCACGAGGCCAGCCTTCTGCTCGAACCGGAGCACGCCGTCACGGTCGCGGCCATGGCGCGCCAGCACAAAAGCCGTGCCGACATTGGGATGGCCAGCAAAGGGCATCTCGGCCGTGCGATGGAAGATGCGCACACGGGCATCCTGTGCCGGATCGTCGGCTGGCAGGACGAACGTGGTCTCGCTGTAGTTCATCTCCGCCGCGAGCGCCTGCATCTGTGCGTCGGACAGCCCCTGCGCATCGGTGAAGACAGCCAGCGGATTTCCGCCAAAGGGACGGTCGGTGAAGACGTCGACAGTCTCGTATGGAAAGCGAGGCATGGCAGGCTCCGGAAGCGGATTGGGCTCAGGCGTACCTTACCAGCCAAGCCGTCTGAGAACCAATTCAGCGACGCAATGTGACCGATCATCATTGCTGATTGTCGGAGCTGGCCTGATCGGCTTTCTGTCCTTGGCATCGCAACGCCTCGAACCACCGGACGTTCGCCCCATGGGTCTGCTCGAGCGCACCGTCCGAAAAAGTGGACGCGGTTTTTCGCGTCGAACGGTGCGCCAGCCAAGAGTGGAGCATCGGACAATCGGGATCACCGGGACCAGCCCAGTGATGACGTGAAAGGAGGTGTGAGGCGGTGCGAACACCCTCCGCACGTCATGGCCGGCCTTGTGCCGGCCATCCCGATCGGAAGAGCGCGGCGCCTCTCGCATCGGGATCACCGGGACAAGCCCGGTGATGACGGGGTGGTGGCTCGGCCGGGCGACCAAGACAGGGTCCCGAGCGGTGCGCCGCTCAAGGGATTGAGCATCGGAATCGATCCCGAAAGTGGGTCCACTTTTCACTGGCGTGGCCCTTCAGGTCGCTGACGCGGCCCTCTGGGTCACGTCCGATGCTCTAGGTCAAACTGAGGCGTTCAGCATGGCCTGAGATAGGTCAGCTCACCCTATGATTGCGGAATTTCGGCTTGCGTCAGCCCCTTACCCCAGGAGCTGTCGCTCCTTCCCACTCCATTGTCGGGAGCGAATGCATGGAGCCTGATAACGCAATTGAGTTCCGAGACATGGCTCCGTGACATGACACAACAGGCAGGTCTGGGCTAAAGTGCCCCTCCACAGGGAGCCCTCTGACGTGCCGACCGACCTTGAGGCGGATCTTGCCGCCATCGACCGCATCCAAGCCGTCCCGACCATTCTGGAAGTCGTCTGCCGCACCACCGGCATGGGCTTCGCGGCCGTGGCCCGGGTGAGCGAGGACCGCTGGATCGCCTGTGCCGTGCGCGACGACATCCAGTTCGGCCTCCAGCCCGGCGGGGAGCTCAAGCTCGAGACTACGATCTGTCATGAGATCCGGCAGGCGAGGACAGAGGTGGTCATCGACCATGTGGCGGAGGATCCGACCTACTGCCGCCATCACACCCCGGCGATGTACGGCTTCCAGAGCTATATCTCGATGCCGATCGTCCTTGCGGACGGCTCCTTCTTCGGCACCCTGTGCGCCATTGATCCCCGCCCGGCACGGCTGAACAATCCCGAGACCATCGGCATGTTCAGGCTGTTCGCCGAACTGATCGGTTTTCACCTGAGTGCCGGCGAGCGCCTGGCCACGAGCGAGGCGGATCTTCTGGATGAGCGCAAGACCGCCGAGCTGCGGGAGCAGTTCATCGCAGTGCTGGGCCATGACCTGCGCAATCCGCTCGCTTCGATCGACGCCGGAGCGAAGATGCTTCGGAGAGAGCCCCTGAGCCCGAAGGGAAGCACCGTCGTCGGCCTGATTCAGAGCAGCGTCGGGCGCATGGCTGAGCTGATCGACAATGTGCTCGACTTCGCCCACGGCCGCCTGGGAAGCGGGTTGAAGCTGGATCGGGACGCCCACGTGCCGCTGGGAGAGGTGCTCGAACAGGTTGTCGATGAGCTGCGGGCGGCCTGGCCCGAGCGGCGCATCAACACGCAGTTGGCTGTGACCAAGACCGTGAGCTGTGATCGGGCCCGCATGGCGCAATTGCTGTCGAACCTGGTGGCGAACGCCCTGACCCATGGCGCGAGCGAAGAACCGATTCTGGTTCGTGCCGCAACCCTGGACGGCAGCTTTGAGCTGTCGGTCGCCAACCAAGGGGAGCCAATTCCTCCCGCGACCTTGAAGCGCCTGTTTCAGCCCTTCTTCCGCGTTGCGGCGCGCCCGAGCCAGCAGGGCCTGGGGTTGGGCCTCTATATTGCCTGCGAGATTGCCCGCGCTCATGGTGGCTCACTCGATGTGACCTGCGATCAGAACGAGACGCGCTTCACCTTCAAGATGCCGCTCGTCCAAGCGTTCTGAGGAACTCGTCCGGCTAGAGCATCGGCCCCGAAAGTGGAATGCACTTTCGGGATCGATTCCGATGCTCAAGCCTTTGAGCGGCGCACCGCTCGGGCCCCTGTCTTGGTCGCCCGGCCGAGCCACCACCCCGTCATCACCGGGCTTGTCCCGGTGATCCCGATGCGAGAGGCGCCGCGCTCTTCCGATCGGGATGGCCGGCACAAGGCCGGCCATGACGTGCGGAGGGTGTTCGCACCGCCTCACACCTCCTTTCACGTCATCACTGGGCTGGTCCCGGTGATCCCGATTGTCCGATGCTCCACTCTTGGCTGGCGCACCGTTGACTGCGAAAAATCGGGTCCAGTTTTTCGCACGGTGCGCTCGTGTCCAGAACACCTGTTTTGCAATTCGTGACGCGAGGCACGCACTCAGCCTGCTGACGGCGAGGCCTCTCGGCCGGGTCGGATCAAGATTGAGAGTCATGGAATGCGGTGGATGGTGCCACACGTTCCGGACGCAAGGGAAGTCCGACAATTCCTGCCATGAGATTGCCTGACTCGACATGTCAGCTCACGCTAGAACGATCATAACGGTACGGCCGGGGACATGCGGGCACCACTTCTCAGGCAGGCGAACGCCCGACCATGTCTTGGTCGCTGGTTTCATGCCGCAGCCTTGGTTATGGTTCTACTCGTCGGCGCCGAAGCGAGCGCTCAGATGGCCAACACGCCGCCCCGATCCGGCTTCCTCGCGATCAGGCGCCATGCCGTCATGCCGGTGCCGGGCTGGATCCGCTTCTGCCGGCACAGGCCGGACGAGTGCGCGGTCGGTTCTTCGGAACGGGCGACGATCGCCCTCACGCCACAGGGCTGGGAGGCGCTCACTCGCATCAACCGCCAGGTGAATGCCGGCATCCGGCCGATCACCGATCAGGAGCACTGGGGTGTGGCGGATCGCTGGGACCTTGCCGAGGATGGATATGGCGATTGCGAGGATTTCCAACTCGTCAAGCGCAAGCGGCTCGTTGCAGCCGGGCTCCCCCGGCGGGCCCTGCGCATGACGGCTGTGATCGACCGGGACGGTGCACCCCATGCGGTTCTGATGGCTCGCACCGATCAGGGCGACTTCATCCTCGACAACAAGCGTGACGCCGTCCTGCCGTGGCGACAGACCGGCTACGTCTTCCTGCAGCGTGAAGGCGGCACCGGGTCGACCTGGGTTTCCCTTGGCGCAGCCCCCGCGTTACCTGTCAGAACCGCTGGCCGCTGACGCCGCAAACTCTCCCACGCTGCTCGGCGGCAGCCGCCGCCGGGCGCATCGGAGGAACAGGCCGCAGTGTCAGTATCCCGCCACGACCGACCCGCGGGCTCGTCCTCCTGCCGTGCGGCAGGAACATCCCGTCCCAACGGGAGCCGAGTTCGTCAGGGCACAGGTCCGAACTGTCGTCGCACAATAGCCCCCGACGGCTGACGAGACGGGCGTCTGGTTCGTGGAGTACGGGGAATTGGAGTAAGGATAATTGTAGTACGGGTACGTGGCCGCCGCTCCGATCACCGCGCCTGTCGCCAACCCCCAGCCCCAACCGCCGTAGTAATTCCCGTAGTATGGATAATTGCCACCGTAGTAGGGGTACCGCCCGCGGTAGTAGGGATATCGCCCACCGTAGTTCGGATAGCGTCCGCGCCAATCTCCCCGGTTGCCGAAGCGGTTGTCGAAGCGCCCCGGATTGTTGATTGCCGCCTGGCGGAAATCGCCGCGCCCGGGCCGGGCTGCGACCGCAGAACCGCGGAAGCTCCTGCCCATTCCAACCCGGGAACCGCCCATGCCGCCGCGCGGAATGTACATTCTGGAGCTGCCGCCAAAGCCACCGCCGCGAAAGCTGCCACCCCCCCGAAAGCCACCGCCGCCGCCGAACCCTCCTCCCCCGATGCGGGCGCCGCCGCCGCGGCCGCCACGCTGCGCATCGGCCACATCCGGGATCAGGAGAGTGCTTGCCGCGAGAACACCAAGAGCCAGGAAAAGCTTGTTCATCGACATCCTCCCGTACGGGAATGGGATCTAGATCAACTCGACACAAAGTAGATGGTTGCGGAGAGAGTTCCTCTGGTCCGCGCCGGCATCATGTCGGAGAGGGTTTGATGCTATACGCAAGGGTGCCCCGGCGGCCGAACGTCCCTCCCGGGATGGGCCGGGCGGATCGAAGAGGAGCCTGAGATCAAGGATCATTTGTTGCAGAGTTTCCAGACGAACTCAGCTATAGTCTCCTGCCGAGGATGACCCATCTCCGGGAGGCCCTCATGATGACGATGCCTGCAATCATGGCGGACGAGCTCGGAAGGCGCATCGCGAGCGATTTCCGCCGCCTGTTCGGGTCGGCCCATCAGGACAAGGCCGAGCGGCTTGACAGTGCGGCCCGGATGGCCCTGGAATGCATCGGCAAGAGCGATGCCCTCTATCACAACGTCGAACACACCTTCCTCGTCACTCTCGTCGGGAGGGACATCCTCCACGGCCGCATGCTGACCGAACGCCTGGAGCCGGACGACTACTCGCATCTCATCGTCGCCTGCCTGCTGCACGACATCGGCTATGTCCGGGGCATTCTGAAGGGCGATGGCAACGATCGGTTTGTGATCGACGCGAGCGGGACGACGGTGACCCTCCCGCGCGGGGCATCGGATGCGGCACTTGCCCCGTATCATGTCGAGCGCTCCAAGCTTTTCGTCCTGGATCGTCTGACGGGCTCGCCCCTGCTCGACTCCGAAAGAGTGGCCCGGGCCATCGAACTCACACGCTTCCCGACACCGGATGCAACCGCTGACAGGCAGGAAGACCGGGAGGGGCGGCTCGTCCAAGCCGCAGATCTGATCGGACAGCTTGGCGATCCCCTCTACCTGAAGAAAGCCAATGCCCTGTTCCATGAATTCGAGGAAATCGGGGTCAATTGCCAACTCGGCTATGCCTCGCCGGCCGACCTGGTGGAGCGCTTTCCTGATTTCTACTGGAACAGCGTCTCACCGCACCTGAACCATGCCATCACTTACCTCAATGTGACGGCGGAAGGCCGGCAGTGGATCGCCAATCTGCACAGCCACGTGTTCTGCGCCCAGCACGCCTTCGCGCTCATGGGTCCGCAGCGTTGAGATCACGCCTCCAGGCTGAGGTTCAAAGCGGTCCTCCGACATGATGGCCACACCGTTACGCGATTTCCGGCCGCTACCCTGTCAAACTTTCTTGGAACGGAAGGGTCGTGCTGTCTCAAAATGCCAAATCGCCGTCACGTCTGGTCAAGCGACGCTCGGCATTGTCTGTATGCTGGCTGCGATCGGTGTCCGCAACGAAGCGGGAATTGTTCATTCTCCAATTCCCGTGCGTCCAACTCTGCGGACCTGTGGGTCTATCACTCCGGGAACGCGGTGCGTGACATGAAGCGTCAGGAATCTCTGAAGCACGAGAGAGCCGATATCGGGGCGGCGATGACCGCCGGCATTCGAGAGAGGATGAAGCGGAAGGATTTCGAGAGCGAACTGAGAAAGCTGCAGGTCGAACTCGTGCGTCTGCAGACCTGGGGCAAGGCGACGGGTGCCAGGATCATCGTGATCTTCGAGGGCCGAGACACCGCCGGCAAGGGCGGCGTGATCAGCCGGATCACGCAACGGGTGAGCCCGCGGGTGTTTCGGCACATCGCCCTGCCGGCGCCGACCGAGCGCGAGAAGAGCCAGCTCTACATCCAGCGCTATGTGGCGCACTTCCCCGCCGCCGGCGAGATCGTGCTCTTCGATCGCTCTTGGTACAATCGAGCCGGTGTCGAGCGCGTCATGGGCTTCTGCACCGATGACGAGTATGAGCGCTTCATGCGCCTCGTGCCATCATTCGAGCAGGAGATCGTCGATAACGGCATTATCCTGCTCAAGTACTTTCTCGACGTCAGCCAGGACGAGCAGCGCCGCCGCTTCGCCGACCGGATCGACGATCCGATGAAGCACTGGAAGCTCAGCCCGATGGACACCGAATCGGTGCGCCGCTGGTGGGATTACACGCTGGCCTATCAGGCCATGCTGCGCACCACGGACACTCCTGCCAATCCTTGGTTCATTGTCCCGTCCGACGACAAGCGCCGCGCCCGGCTCAACCTGATCAGCCATCTGCTGGGACAAATCCCATACAAGAAGGTCAAGGTCGAACTGCCGAAGGTGCCCAAGGCGGAACCGAGGCCAAAAGGGATCGAGGATCGGCTGCCGACATCCCACATCGTCCCGGCCCGGTATTGAGCGCCATGACGGCATAGCCCGGAGCGTGGTCATGGCCGGCACGCACCCTGTCGATCCGCTTCCGCCCTATCGGATGGAGGCTGCGACTGCGCCGCCTGCACGCGGGTCCGAAGCAACGGCTGGCCAGGAGTCCCGCAGCCCAGGCAATCGGGAAGGTTCGTCGGTCGCTCGCCGGATCGGCCATGAGGCCGGATGGCTGCGCTGGCTGCCCGGGCTCAGCACCCTCCTCCGGTACGAAATCGCATGGTTGGGCCATGATGTCGTGGCCGGGCTGGTGCTCGCGACGATGCTTGTCCCCGTCGGGATCGCCTATGCCGTGGCTTCCGGACTGCCGGGCATCTGCGGCCTCTACGCCACCATTGTGCCCCTGTTGGTCTATGCCGTGTTCGGGCCAAGCCGCATCTTCGTCCTCGGCCCGGACTCGGCCCTCGCGGCGGTCATCCTGGGCGTCGTGTTGCCGCTGTCCGGCGGAGATCCGCAGCGTGCCGTCGCCCTGGGCGGGATGATGGCCCTCGTGTCGGGGATGATCCTGGTCCTGGCCGGACTAGGACGCCTGGGCTTCGTGACGGAGCTTCTGTCGAAGCCGATCCGCTACGGCTACATGAATGGCATCGCCTTGACGGTCCTGATCAGTCAGCTCCCCAAGCTCCTCGGCTTCTCGGTCGAGAGCACGGGACCATTGCGCGAACTATGGACCATCGGCGGAGCCATCCTGTCCGGCAGGATGAACGGGGCGGCCCTGGCGATCGGCCTGGGAACACTGGCGACCATCCTGCTGCTGCGGGGAAGCCGACGCGTGCCCGGGATCCTGGTCGCCGTCGTCGGTGCTGCCGCCGTCGTGGGCATGTTCGACCTCGCGGAGCGCCACAACGTGTCGATCCTCGGCTCGTTGCCTGAGGGTTTGCCACGCTTCACTGTCCCCTGGATCGGGATCGGCGACATCGTTCCTGTGCTCATCGGAGGATGCGCCGTCGCCATGGTGTCGTTCGCCGACACCAGCGTGCTCTCCCGGGCGTACGCCGCAAGGACGCGCACCCTGGTCGATCCCAACCAGGAGATGGTGGGGCTCGGGGCCGCCAATCTCGCCACCGGGTTCTTCCAGGGCTTTCCGATCAGCAGCAGCAGCTCGCGCACGCCTGTGGCTGAAGCCGCCGGGGCCCGCACCCAGCTGACCGGCATCGTCGGCGCGCTTGCCATCTGCCTGCTGCTGCTGGTAGCGCCCGATCTTCTGCGCAACCTCCCGACCTCCGCCCTGGCTGCCGTCGTCATCGCGTCGGCCATCGGGCTGTTCGAGGTGGCCGATCTCAGGCGGATCTACCGCATCCAGCGTTGGGAGTTCTGGCTGTCGATCGCCTGCTTCGCGGGCGTCGCCGCGTTCGGCGCCATTCCGGGGATTGGTCTCGCGATCGTGATCGCCATCATCGAGTTCCTCTGGGACGGGTGGCGCCCCTATTCCGCCGTGCTGGGACGTCCGACCGGCGTTGAGGGCTATCATGACGTCACGCGCTATCCGGAGGCCCGCCGGATCCCGGGCCTGGTCCTGTTCCGCTGGGATGCGCCCCTGTTCTTCGCCAATGCGGAGCTGTTCCGCGAGCGCGTTCTCGCCGCCGTGGCAGAATCGCCAACCCCGGTGCGCTGCGTGGTGGTCGCAGCAGCTCCGGTCACGAGCGTCGACGTGACGGCGGCCGATGCCTTGACCGAACTCGATGAGGCTTTGCTGGCGCAGGGTATCGAGCTCCGGTTCGCGGAACTGAAGGACCCCGTCAAGGACAAGCTGCGGCGGTTCGGGTTGTTCGACCGGTTCGGCGAGACGCGGTTCTCGCCCACGATCGACGCGGCCGTGTCGCGATATCAGGAAGCGACCTGACGCGTCCTGCGACTGCCTAGAGCATCGGACGTGACCCAGAGGGCCGCGTCAGCGAGGGTGCATCGTTGAGTGCGGACCCGGAGGGCCACAAGCGTGGCCCGCTTTCGTCCGCAGAATGCGCTCGGCGGTGGTCCGATCGAGGTCACCGGGACGAGCCCGGCGATGATACCCTCCGCACGTCATGGCCGGCCAGTCATGACCCACCTCTCGCCGGCCATCTCGATCGGAAGGGCTCGGCGTTCCGGACAAGCGGGATCACCGGGACAAGCCCGGTGATGACGTGGAGAAGGTGGCACCCTCCCGCCGCCGCCGAAACCTCCCGTGTCATGGCCGACCGTTCATCACCCGCCTCGTGCCGGCCATCCCGATCGTCCGATGCTCCCATCCGGCGCATCGCTCGGGACGGGCCCCAGGGCCGCACGATGCGCCAGCGAGCGACGTCACTGGCGAAACCGCTTGGTGAGCCGGTGCGTCCGATGGCCGAAGGCCGCAGAGAACGGGAGGCTGAAGATCAGTTCGTCCGCCGCGTTCGCGACCTCGATCGTGTAATCGCATGGATGCCGGCCGCGCATCGCGAAGACGCCCCTGATGTCGCGAGCGGCGCAGACCGCCTCACGATAGGCGGTCTGCGCGTCGGGAAAATCGAGCCCGAGCTCGTCGCGGCTCAGTCCCTCGCGTGCGCCCCTGACGTGGAAGAAGAAGCGAGGCATGGCACTCATCCGGTTCTCGCAGCATGGGGAAGCATCCGATCATGATCTGCCCTTGGACCACGTGCTTGTCCGGTTGGGACAACCGCTTGTCATTTCGTGACCCTGGCCGTCCGGATCCTCGCGTGTCGGAGCGGCTCCAGCAAGCGGCTTGGTTCAAGGCTCGGGGGCTGTCCAAAGGCCACGAGTGGGACGCCGTTTTGATGATCTGTCCGGCTTTGCTCCTGTCTCAAACTGCTAACGGGGAGTCCCAAGCCGTCAAGCAGGTTGCGATCCAGCCCTTAGGCTGACGGACGTGAGCATCATCAGGAGACCAAGATGCAGAAGGGAATCATCCGCCTCGCCGCGGCCTTGTTCATTGGTGTCGCGCCCGCAGCCTATGCTCAGCAAGCCTCCTCAGGGCCAGCCGGCATGCCGGATAGCGGACGGCTGAGCCAAGCCGATTTCAAGATGCTGACCGATATTCGGGTAGGCGTGATCAAGGCCGCGCTGCAACTCACCCCGGAGCAGGAGAAACTCTGGCCCGCCGTGGAGGAGGCCATCCGCGCCAGGGCCGAGACACGCTATCGCCGGCTGGCCGCCCTGGGGGAGCGCCTGGACCAGCCACGAGACATCGATCCGGTGCAACTCTATCGTCAGCGTGCCGATGTCCTGACGGACCGTGCGGCGGGCCTCAGGAGGCTTGCCGATGCCTGGCAGCCGCTCTACCAGAGCCTCACGCCGGACCAGAAGTCGCGGCTGCGCCTTGTGACGGTCCACGCGCTCGAAGGACTCCGGACCGCCATGGACAACCGCCGCATGGAGACGGACGACGAGGAGGAGATCGATCTCTGGGTTTTCCCTCACTAGAGCCTCGGACGTGAAAAGTGGACCCAGGTTTGGGTCCGATGCTCTAGGCCACCTCGGGAAGGCACGTCCGCACCCGTCGATCTCACTCTTCAGGGAAGCGCGAGAAGGTTCGAGAGGATCGGCCCGGTAACCCGGGCCGGCCATCGCTTCGCCAGGCGGTCGGCGTCTGGCCCGACCAGCGGCGGAAGGCACGGGTGAAGGCGCTGGCCTCTGAATAACCGAGCGCCGCCGCAATCTCGCCAAGTGGCACATCGGTGTTCACCAACAACTGTCGGGCAATCTCGAAGCGGATCTCGTTGGCAATGGTCCGGTATCCCGATCCGCTGTCCCTCAGGCGCCGGCTCAAGGTGCGCCGGTGCATCGCCAACAGATCGGCCATGTCGCTGGCGGAGCAGCGCCGTTTCATGATCCGCGTGCGCAGCAAGCGACGGATGTCATCCGGGAACTCGGATGTCGCATTGCCTCGCAGACGCCTGATCTGCTCCTCCAGCATGGCGCGGAGCAGAGGATCGGCCCCCGCTACCTTGCGCTTCAGGTCCGTGGTCGGAAACACCAGGGTGGCACCCTCCTGATTGAACCGGACGGGCGCCCGGAAATGGCGCCGGTAGGGTCCGATATCGGCGGGAGCCGTGCGCGGCATAAGCACTTCCGTCGGGCGCCAGTCAGCGCCGCACAAGGTGCGCATCGCATTGACCGATACCGCCAGGGCGGCCTCGGTGATGTGTTCTGCGCTCGCACCATCGGGCTGGTACGCCGCATAGGTGAGCATGGCCACGTCATCGGCCATGGTCAGCGAGGCGACCACCACCCTGTCCTGGACGCTCAGATTGGACACGAGCGAATCCAGGGCCGCGGCCACGGTCTCCGAATGCTGCATCAGTCGTCCGATCAGGTCCAGGGACAGGATCGTGGCCCGCTGGCCCACGAGCAATCCGAAATGCGGGCAGCGGGTTCGCGCCACGCACAGGGTGTAGAGCCGGGCCAGCGCCGTGAACGCGACGACGCTCGTCCCGTCCTGGAAAAGCCGAGGGTCGAGCCCAGCCTCGTGGATCAGCGGATCGGGATCAATCCCGAAATCGCACAGGGTGGGGGCAATTTCCTTGCTGACTCCCAGATGGATGGACCCGGGCGCAAGCGTGCGCCGGGACATCGCATGAGCCGTCGCGGGAATCTGGATCGGCTGTCCCGGATCACGACCACCATCGTGCGAGGTTCGTCCGCCGTCGTCCATCGTCATGCCCTCGTCAGGTTTCGAGCACCGGTCTCAGGACCCTGCGGCGGACGTCGTCGGCTGGCGCGTCCCGCATCCGGATCGGACAAGGAATGATCCCTGGCCGGGTCGGCGGCCCGCTTCAGGCTCATGCCGTGTCCATGATCGCGTAAAGAAAGATCCGCAGGCTCCACGCAGGGCTCCTCACCGAGGGCAGACGTCCCAGAAGCCTTGGGTGCGTTGAGAGTTGGTGTAGTACCAGCAATAGCCGGCGGCAGGCGCCGGTGACGTGGCATAGGCCGTCGCAGCCGCAGCCGTCACGAAGCCGAGGGCCGCGCCCGCGGCCACCGCCGCGCCGGGTCGCCACCGATAGGACGGCGGCCTGTACCACCCCCCGGCCGGCACCGGCGGCCGATAACCGGGACGAGCCGCGACGTTGCCCGCAGGGCCCCGCGCCACGGCGCCGCCATACGCACCGCGGGCCGCCACTCCCCCCTGGGGCCCACGGGCCACCGCTCCACGCGGGCCGCGCGCCACGGCTCCGCCCCGCGGACCGCGGGCCGCCGCCCGCGCGTATTCCAAATCTCGTTTCTGAACGATGTCGAGCAGCCTGGACGGCAGCTCGGCCCGTGAGCCGAGCGACCACGGAGCCGTTGCCCCGGCGGGCGCCGATGCGAAAGCCGGAAGGCTGATGAGGAGAGCCAGTCCGATCGATCCAAGAGTGAGTTGTCCTGAGCACCTGCTGTGCATGCGCCACTCCCGTGAATGCCCGACGAGGAGCAAGGAGCGGTCCCGTCGCAAGCGGCACAAGGGTCCGCGGAGGATGTCATCCGTGCTCGGTCTGGGACCAGCATCCTATCGACGCGCTTTCCGTGCTTGACACTTCCGGACAGGCGCTTTGCAGTTTGGGACACGCGACGCACGCAACCGCGTCGGCGATCGACCCGTCTCCGGCCGATGTGTTTGCCGGAGATGGATCATCTGCAACGCCGGTGCCGGACCGTCGGGCGCGAGTCGAGGACCACCGCCCGATCGCCGTCATCGGATGGGAGGCGCATAGAGCACGCCGCCCATGCTCCAGAGTTGGTTCAGGCCGCGCGGGATGCCGAGCCGCGAGTTCACCCCGAGATTGCGCTCGTAGATTTCGGCGTAGTTGCCCACCGCCGTGACGGCATGCAGCGCCCATGCATCGTCCAGCCCCAGCATGCGGCCGAAACCTCCTTCCTGGCCGGCGAAACGGCGCACATCCGGCTTCTGCGAGGCTTTCGCCTCGGCGGCATTCAGAGACGAGATGCCGAGCTCCTCCGCATTCACGAGGGCGAAGTTGACCCACTTCACCAGCGTAAACCAGGCGAAGTCGTCGGCTCGCGTCACAGGCCCCAGCGGCTCCTTCGAGACGACATCCGGGAGGATCATGGCGGCGTCGGGCCGGGGGAGTTTCAGGCGCTCGGCATAGAGCGCCGATTGATCCCGCGTCAGAACATTGCACTGGCCGGCCTGAAAAGCCGCGAGAGCCTCCGCGGCGCTCGCAAATGCGCGCTCGTCATAGGTCATCGCGTTCGCGCGAAAGAAGTCGGCCAGGTTGAGTTGGCTCGTCGTGCCGCTCTCCACGCACACCGTGGCGCGGTCGAGCTCCAACGCCGAGGAGACGTTGAGGTCCCGCATCACCATGAAGCCCTGGCCGTCATGATAGGTGATGCCCGCGAAGGCCAGGCCGAGGCCCGCCTCCCGCTCCAGGGTCCAGGTCGAGTTCCGCGACAGCAGGTCGACCCGTCCCGCGCGCAGGGCCTCGAACCGCTCGCTGGCGGACAACGGCACGAAGGCAACCTTCGATCTGTCGTCGAAAATAGCCCCCGCGACCGACCGGCAGAAGTCGACGTCGAAGCCGGACCAGTCACCCTGCTCGTTCCGTTCCGAGAACCCGAACAACCCTTCGCTGACGCCGCATTGCAGGACGCCGCGTTGCTTGACCGTCTCGAGCGTTCCGGCAGTTCCGGAGGCCGCAGAGGCACAGGTGAGAGCGACAGCCATGCCGGCCATGGCGTAGAGTTTGACCGCGTTCAACATGATTTTTGATCTCCGTCGGATGATGCGTTCCGCTCCCGGATCAGCATGTCCGGGAGACTTGGAGGTCACAGGCTGGGTCCCTGGCGGACCACGACCTTGGTGCCGAGCGGCACGCGGGCATAGAGGTCGATCACGTCGCCGTTGGCGAGCCGGAAGCAGCCCGATGAGATGGCATGGCCGATCGTCTCCGGCTGGTTGGTGCCGTGGATGCGGAAGACCGTCGAGCCGAGATAGAGGGCCCGGGCTCCCATCGGATTACCGGGGCCGCCGGCCATGAAGCGCGGGAGATAGGGCTGACGGGCGATCATCTCCGGCGGCGGGCGCCAGTCGGGCCATTCGGCCTTGCGGCTGACGCGAACCAGACCCGACCACTGGAAACCCTCGCGGCCGACACCGATGCCATAGCGGAGAGCGCGATTGTTGCCCTGGACCAGATAGGCGAACCGTTCCGACGTATGGATGACGAGGGTCCCGGGCGCCTCGTTCGAGCGGAAGAACACGACCTGTCGGGCATAGGGCCCATCGGCGATGACGACCTCTTCCGTGGAAATGCGCCCCGGCTCGTCGCCGATCTCCAGCGTCTCCTGGATGACGGGCTTCGGCGGCGCCTGCGCATCCGCTGCATCGGGCAGACAAACCGCCAAGGAAAGCCCGAACACCAGCGCAAGCGCCGTACTCACCTGGACGGTTCGGTCATCGCGTGTCCGCATCTTCTCCTCCGGGGATAAGGCCTCATCCCTCAGGCTCCGCACCGCACATACACGAAGGTTCCGTACCGCCGGTTCGCGTCCGGATCGACGAAGCGCATGGTCATGAGGCTGCTCGTGCTCGAGAGGATCTCGCGATCCTGCGGATCGCCCGGCGGGGCCTCGAATCCGAGATAGGTCCGGCCGGCGGTGTCGCCTTTGAGGCGCAGTTCGTAGAGCTTCGGATCGTCCGCGACATGCATCATCACGCCGTCGGTCGGGCCCTTCGCAATGGTGTAGGGCTGGCTACACTGGGCTCTCGCCTCTCGCTCCGTCCGAGGACGGTCCTTGTCGGTGTGGTATGAAGCGATGCCCCACCGCCCTATCAGACGTTCGCGGGGAATGGAGGCCGAGGCCTCGACGGCAACAGGGGAAGGAGCCTCGCCCGACGCGACCGTGCAGCCCGCCACGACGAGCGACGCGATCGTCGCGACAGCGAACCCGGGAAGGGCGATCAGACGAGGCCGCGTTGCCGCCGAGAGACAGGCCGGCGACAAAGCCCTCTTCCGATGATCGATCGTCCCTGCATCGTTAGCGCTGAACAGCGGCACGTTCGGCTCCTGTCCTTGTAGCCTGACATGTTATCTCGCGGCCGCGATGTCCGCGGCCGGAGGATCGGGTTCTCCGTCCACGCGCCTCGGCAGGCGCTATGGCATCTCCTTCGTGAGATGCCGGCTTTCCCATGCCACGCCTGATGCCTGTGCCGACCGGAGGGGAAGACCCTATGTGGGCTCGCACCGCTGCGCTTGACACTTCGAGACGTTCGCTTAGCCATTTGGGACAGAAGGCGCAGCGCGACCGTGGCTTCCGGTCGGCCCGAAGTCGGCTCAGGGAGCACTGTCCAGCAGCAGCCATCATCTGGCAGAAGGCCGCGGGGCGGAAGCAACTGACCGTAGGCGCATGCCGCACAGCCCTGCAGGGACGTGTTCCGGGCGTCATGGATCCCGGCCGTGCCCAACACCGCCACTCCGTAAACGACACGATGCGACAGGCGGACCTTTGCTCACGCCCATAGCACCTTCGGCGCGGACCCGGCCCTCTGGGTCCGTCCGATGCGCTAGGGCTTCCTATGTATTGCGATCCAGTTCGGCCTCGATCTCTGCTGCGAGATCCCGAACAAGCTCCCGGTACTCGGCGCAGCGTGCCGTCCTCACCGGAGAGCCTGAGCGCTCCCAGTGCGCCAGGGCCGCCTGCGCGGCGGCGAAATCCTCGCAGATGGACATGAAGCCGTCGTCCTTTCGGGCCAGTTCCTCGATGGCATGTCCACGGTCCGGAAAGCGGGCGATGGTGGCCTGGACGGCGTGATGCATCATGGTGCAACCCCGTTGCCGGGTTCGGACGGCACGGATGCGCCGCCCCACAGTCCCAGCATCGCCCCATACCCCACGCGCGGGGAGTATGTTACTGTAGGTTACGGAACGTGGCGTCTCGTGCGCCCGCGGATAACGGACCGATTCATGCTCGGCGGAGGCGACGGCACTGTCGGTGCCTCGCCGCAGGCGCAGTCGCCGCCCGCGGCGGAGGACGTGCGCGCCCAGCTCGAAATCCTCCTGGCCAGCCCTGACCTCGACGCTTCGGCGCGGGTGCGCCGGTTCCTGCGCTATGTCGTCGAGGAGACGCTCGCCGGCCGCGCCCAGCGCATCAAGGCCTATGCTATCGGCACCGAGGTGTTCGAGCGCAACGCGGATTTCGATGCCCAGAGCGATCCCGTCGTGCGCATCGAGGCCGGACGACTGCGCCGGGCGCTGGAGCGCTACTATCTCTCGGGCGGCGCGCTGGACCCGGTGGTCATCACCATCCCGAAAGGGGGCTATGTCCCGCACTTCGCCTCGCGCACGGCGCCGGTTGCGGACGCGGATCCTGGCCCGGCCTCCCTGGCGCCCGTCCCTCCGGCCGATCCGCCGCCACGGCGCCGGGTCCCTTGGCCCGCGACGGTCGCCTGCCTCGCGTTCCTTGGCGGGCTTCTCCTGTGGGTCCCGTGGCGTGACGGCGCGTCCCGCACGCCACAGGCATCGGCACCTTTTCCGCCCGGCGGGCCTACCCTGGTCGTGCTGCCGCTCGAGGCCCTGGGCGAGCCGGCGGCGAAGTCTTATGCGGATGGCCTGACCGAGGAGGTCCTGAGCCAGTTCGCCCGCTTCAAGGAAATCACGGTTATCGGGCGGGAGACGTCGCGCAGCATCCTGCCGGGAACCGATATGGCCCGCATCCGCCGTGATCTCGGCGTCCGCTACGTGCTCGAGGGCAGTGTCCGGGCCGCGGCGCACCGCTTGCGCATCACGGGCCGGCTCATCGATGCACAGACCAGCGCCGTCCTATGGTCACAGACCTACGACGAGGACTTGCAGGTCCGTGATCCTTTCACGATCCAGGACGACATCGCCCGCAGGGTCGCAACCGCCGTGGCGCAGCCCTACGGCATCATCCAACGGGCCGACGGGACTCGGACGGGATCCCACCCGCCCGGTGACCTCGAAGCCTATGCGTGCACGCTCAGGTTCTACGATTACCGGGCCTCGCTGACAGAGGAGAGCCATGGGGCGATCCGAACCTGCCTGGAGCGGGCCGTTGCAGCCCATCCCGATTATGCGACCGCCTGGGCGATGCTGTCCGTTCTCTACCTCGACGAGGACCGGTTCGGGTTCAATCCGAGGGTTGGGGCAAGCCCCCCGATCCTGCGCTCGCTCGAAGCCGCCCGACGGGCGATCCGCCTCGATCCGGAGAACGTGCGGGCGCTGCAATCCCTGATGATGGCGCTGTTCTTCGCCCGGCAGCCGGCCGAGGCGCTGGAGGTGGGCGAGCGGGCGGTGGCGCTGAACCCGAACGACACCGAGCTGCTCGGCGCGTTCGGGACCTGTCTCGGCCAGGCGGGTGCCTGGCAGCGCGGCGCCGAGTTGATCGAGCAGGCGCTTGCCCGCAACCCGGGCCATTCCGGCTACTACAGCGGGGTTCTGGCGGTCTATGCCTACATGCAGCGCGACTACGTCCGCGCCGAGGGCCTGATCCGGCAGTCGGCCCTGGAGAAATTCCCGCTCTATCATTTCGTCGCCGCCGTCATCTACGCCCAGCTCGGCAAGGCGCCGGAGACCGCCGAGGCGCGGGATGCGTTCCTGCGCATGCGCCCGACCATCTTCGAGCACTGGGACGACGAGATGGCCAAGCGGAACTACCGGCCGGAGGACGCGGCCCATTTCGCCGAGGGCGCGCGCAAGGCCGGCTTCCCGGTGCCGACGCGGACGGCCGCGGAAACGGCCCTTCAGGCATCGACATCGCCGCACTGACCCTCGCCACCACCACGTAAACTACACGATGCTACAGGCGCGAATCCCCGGCCGTTGCTAGCGTCCAGACAGTGGGCATGGCGATTCCGACGAGTTCACCCACGGGTCCCGCCGGGCGGGGAGCCGCGGGTCAGGATCGTCCGCCATGCCGGGAAAAGTGTCGCGCCGTTCCCAGAACCCAGATGCAACGGAGACTTGTCATGACGATGAAGCTGACCCGCCGACAGGCGACGATCGGGGCCTTGAGCCTGCTCGCCGGCACCACCGTGAGCACCGTCAGCGAGGCCCATCTGGGCGAGCTGCTGGGCCTCGACGAAGGCCTCGAGGACTTCTGGCTGGCCACCGACGCCTACATCTACGGCTATCCGCTGGTCACCATGGAGATGACACGCCGGGTCATCACCAACGTGGCCGCCCCCGAAGGCACCCGGGCCCCGATGGGCCAGGTCATCAAGCTCAGGCACTATCCGGATGCCTCCTTCCGCGACGTGACCGCACCCAACGCCGACACGCTCTATACGACCGCGTTCTTCGACGTCGGCAAGGAGCCCTGGGTGTTGAGCCTTCCGGACATGAAGGACCGCTACTTCCTCATGCCGATGCTGGACGGCTGGACGAACGTGTTCCAGGTTCCCGGCAAGCGCACCACGGGGACCGGCGCCCAGACCTATGCCATCACCGGACCCGGCTGGAGCGGCACGCTGCCGGCGGGCGTCAAGGAGTACAAGTCTCCCACCAACATCGTCTGGCTGCTCGGCCGCATCTACTGCACCGGCACGCCGGAGGACTATGCCGAGGTGCATGCGCTTCAGGACCAGGTCAAGCTGGTGCCGCTCAGCGCCTACGGCAAGCCGTATACGCCGCCTGCCGGCAAGGTCGATCCCTCGATCGACATGAAGACCGCCGTGCGCGACCAGGTGAACCGCATGGACGCGGTGGCGTACTTCACCCTTCTGGCGGAACTGATGAAGACCAACCCGCCGTCGGCGGCGGATGCCCCTGCGCTTGCGAAGTTCGCCCGGATCGGGCTCGTGCCCGGCCAGGCCTTCGATGCGGGCAAGCTGCGGGCCGACTTCGCCCGGCGCATCCCGGAAATCGCCAACGACCGGATCATGATCCAGTTCAAGATCAACAAGGACGTCCACGACATCGACGGCTGGGGCTTCACCACGAAGACCGGAATCTACGGCACCGACTACCTGATGCGGGCCCTCGTCACGGCAATCGGTCTCGGCGCCAACCGCCCGCAGGACGCGGTCTATCCGACCTCGCAGAAGGACGGCGATGGCCAATCCTATGACGGGGCCAACAAGTACGTGATGCGCTTTGCCAAGGGTCAGTTGCCCCCGGTCGAAGGCTTCTGGTCGCTGACCATGTATGACGGTGCCTACTTCTTCGTGCCCAACCCGATCAACCGCTACTCGATCAGCGCGCGCCAGGACCTGAAGGCCAATCCGGACGGCTCGGTCGACCTCTACATCCAGAAAGACTCGCCCGGAGCGGACAAGGAGTCGAACTGGCTGCCCGCCCCGGCCGGCAAGTTCATCCTGATGCTGCGCATGTACTGGCCGAACGAGAGCAATCCGTCGATCATCGACGGTACGTGGACGATCCCGCCGGTCAGGAAGGTGAGCGATCGGGCCTAGCGCATCGTTCGGGGCGGACCCAGCGGGCCGCGCAAGCGACCCGCTGGGTCCGCCCCGAACGATGCGCCGGTCAAGAGAGGGAGCCTCGGAGCGGGATTCACGCTTCAAACCCACAGGAGGGACCGATGTCGAGACGCCTGCTCGCAATCTCTGCTCTCGTCCTGACGGCGACGGCAGCCGCAGCCCAGGTCGGGCCGCCCACGTCGCAGCGGACGTGCTCGGCCAACCGCCAACTCGTGCTGAAGGACGGCGCGGTCGTTCTCGACACCAGTCCCTCCACCTACGCCCGCTTCGTCAGGAGCAGCGCGGAATGTCTCGTCGATCAGTTCCCCGAGCCTGCGTGGGTTCCGAGTTCCAACAACCCGCAATGCTTCATCGGCTACCGGTGCAAGGACGGGTCGGACGATTTCTGACTGCCTGAGACCGGCGGGTCCGTTCGGACCTGCACCCGCCGGTCGAAGGCGGGCAAGACCCATCACGCGTTCTCATCGACGCCGGCACTTTGGTGTGCCGGCGGCTGAAGTAAGGGGGTCCGCGCCATGTTCAGCAAGCACTTCGCCTGTCTCATCCTGGTCACCGGGGGCCTCTGCACGATGACCATCGGCGCCCGCGCGCAGGATGCGCCGGCCCACCCGCAAGTGCCGATCAGGAAGGCCATCGGCCGGGTCACGCCCACCGGCCCGGTGCCCTCGCTCGCCGTGCTCAACGCGGCCGGGGCCAAGCTCGAGGGAACCAAGCTGACCCTGACGGGCGTGTCGCCGAGTTCGATCGTGTTCGCCGATCGCCCGGTGCGGGCGGCCGGTCACGTCATGACCCAGCAGTTCATCATGCAATGGGACGAAGGCA
>NZ_JAMXFI010000101.1:0-28704 GCF_025460875.1 Microvirga yunnanensis | reverse complement strand
ATAGGCTGAACTCCTGTTGGTTCTTATCTGGTCGGGGCGGGTTAGGCGGCCTTCTGCGCTTCGGCAGACTGCTCGATCACACCCATGATGTCGGATTCCTTCATGATCAGGAGATCCTGACCGTCGATCCGCACCTCGGTGCCGGACCACTTGCCGAACAGGACGCGGTCGCCGGCCTTCACGTCGAGTGCGGCAACCTTGCCGTTCTCATCGCGGGCGCCGGGGCCGACGGCGACGACTTCGCCCTCTTGCGGCTTTTCCTTAGCGGTATCGGGAATAATAATGCCGCCCTTGGTCTTCTCTTCGGCTTCGATGCGGCGAATGACCACGCGGTCGTGCAATGGGCGAAAGGTCATGGGTGTGCCTCCTCGTTCTTGGAATTGGGAGCACTCGTCTGCGCCGAGCAGCACGATTAGCACTCGACGCATGAGAGTGCTAACGCGAAGTGATAGTCCAATGCTGCAGGTGAGGCAAGGCCACTCAAAGGCCAAGCTTAAGGTGCGTTGGGCTCTCGTGACTCCTGTCGGAGCCGGTAGCCCTGGTGGTCCTCTGTCACGGCGGCTGACGCCCCAAAGGGCAACAAAATAGCCCACCAGCTTAGGGCCAGCGGGGCGGATGAAAGGCTTTGGCGATACTAAGTGACAGATCTTACGAAGGGAGCACCTTTGCTAGCAAACTTTGGCGGGGCTGTGACGCCGCGCATTGGCGGTGCCATCTTGATCGTCCTGGGCGCTCATTGACCCGTCCCATCATCTGTCCATACTGGCTTTCATGAAGCGCCTGATCGGATCCATCCGAGCCCTGCTGTCTCGTCGTCCACGGTCCAGGACTCAAGCGGGTCTCACCGCCGTCGAGTACGAGGCGATATGCCTGATTACAGATGAGGGAAGAGCTGCCTACGCCCGAGCGCGGCAGCAGGCGTATTACTGCCGCGCAAGAGGCAGCGAGCAAGGATTTCGGTTCTGGTCGGCTGTGGCGACTGAAGTTGACCGGCGAGCGGGTGCCAGCGCAAAAAGCGCCAATCAGCCGACCCGCTAAGACCCGCCATCGTCTCGGGCGGAGACCTGAGAAACGCGGATCGTGCAAGCATCGCGATTGAGCGCTCCTCACATCCAACCGTATCGATGCCACAAACGCCGGATCGGCACTGTCGATGGCCGGTATGTCCCCAAACGATGGGAGAAGGCCCGTCAGAGGCCGCTCAATCCAAGGCCGTCCGCAGCCTCACACCCCGCTTCTGAGCGTCCTTCAAGTAATCGACCACGACGGACGGCAGCTCACGCCGCTGGCCAGAGGCGCGGCGTTGGAATGCATCAAACTCGCCCTTGCGGATCATGGCTGCTTCAAAGCTCAGTCCAAAACGCTCCACGATCTCCTCAACCGTATCAGTCGCACTGAGGAGATAGTTAGGAGCCAGGAACATCGCAGCAAACCGTCTTGCCTCGCTCTCCTCCTTCTTGGCCTCCAACACGAGCCTTCCGGCGCTCGTGTGAGTGACACTCCTGCTGTGAGCGCCCGAGTGCCGCATTGCGAAGTGCCCAATCTCATTAGCGATGGCCATTCGGGCTCTTGGCTCACCCCTCTGCATGGCACCGACGACACTCTCACGCATCCGCAGGACGCCCTTTCGGGCGTCCCATTGCGCCTCGGCATCGGGCATCTCGGCGTCTGGTACCCGCTGATGGGCAAAGTGCCGAAAGCTGGTCGTAAGCTTGTGGATCACAGCCATCATGTCAGGGGCGGCTCTGGTTCTGCAGACCGAGCTCCCTTCGGAGAACCTTCACGCGTTGCTCAATCTCTTCATCCGTGATATGCCGCAACATATCGGACCTCGAAACTATAGAGACTACTAGATATAGATTAAATTGCGCTTTCTGGGTTTGCAATCCCTCGTATGGGATCAAGGTCGAAAGCGCAGTTCTCATGTCTTGAAAGCAGTTCTGGTGCTCAAGCCGGGTGGGCGTGTGGTCCGAATTGAGAAACTGACCCCCCGACGAAACGAAGACCTGACCCCTCCTTAGCAAAGGAGGAATAGATGTCGATTGGGGATTCAGCATGCAGCCTCTCGTAGCCCGGACGCGTCTCAAGGCCATCAGCAACCCAAACGCTGGACCAGTCCTGATTGGCAAGATGGAGGATGCTCTGGTGATCTGCCTCGCGAAACCATGGCGTCGCGCCGAACTCGAGAGCGAGTGCATTATCGGCGGTGTGACCTGAGGCCCGGATCATCACGCACCTCCCGGAATGGCTATCCCAGAGGCTACTTTAACGCACCCTACTGTGGCAGCTGGCGAGCGCCGTCCAAGAACAGCGTCTACCGCCTGAGCTTTTCCAGCCCCAGATCCCGCCAGAGCCAGGTGAAGTCATAGCTGGCCATCGGATCGTCCGACGGTACTCCACTCTTCGTCTGGTTCTCGATGTGTTTCAGCCAGTCCGCGACCTTACGCCGGCCTGCAGCTGTTTTAGCCGCGGCCCGTGGGCTCAGATCCCCGAGCGCCGGGATCGGCTCGTCGAGAGTCTTGCGGTAGTGATCCGTCAGCGCGCCATGGACAAGTTCAGCCTGCAGTTCGGCGGGAAGGTCGCCGACCTGATCCAGATGGTCGTCCCCGTCTCGCCCAGCCATCGCCTGTTCGAGCGTTTCAATCTCGGTTAGAGCTGACCCGACCAGTGTCCCGGCCAGCTCAGTCAGGATGGCCCTCCCGCGCTCGGCCCGCTCGCGGGAGTTCGCCTCCAGCAGCAATGCCTTGTCGTTCAGTTCGATGGTGCCCAGGACCGTGTCGCCCGTGTCGAGCGTCACCCGCACAGATGGGCCTTGCTCCGCGACGGACCTGTTCGCTGGCTTGCCTGAGGATTTCCGTTTGGCAGGCTGTTGCGGCTCAATCCAATTCCAGAAGCCTTCGTTTTCCTCTTGAAACACCGAAACGGTGCGCAGGCGCTCACGGAGTTCGCTGGCTGCACCTTCTGAGCGCAAGGGAAAGCGGACCCGGCAGAACATCACCTCGTCGCCATCGCTGTTGAGAATGGTCGGCAGGCTCTGATCAAGGGCTGAGGCCAGAGCATCATCCAGCCAGATGTTGCTGAAGATCGGTGCGGCTGTTGCCATGAACAGGAGGTCGGCAATCTGGCCATCCTCCCGGGTGGACCTAGGCAGCTGAGCCTCCTTGGTCAGCTTGCGGAACTCGCGCCGGGCCTGCTGCTTGGCGGCATTGAGCTCATCCATGAGCAGAGTGGCGGCGCTCGGGCGGAAGGGCAGGAGGCCTCCGGCCAGGATGTTCTTGCCCGATACCGCAACGATGCGGGCGCCGATCTTGTCCCAGATCTTGAGGCTCTTGGTGGCGGATTGCTCGCTGACCCGGATCGGCTCGCCGCCGCGCAGAAGATCCCGCGCCAGGAAGGATTGACCGGGCACGATCTCGCTGACCTCGTACAGGCTCATGCACGAGTCCCGCAGCGCCTCCATGTAGCGCCGGTTGCCGGCGCTCTCCTTCCAGCCGCGGCGCTTGAGGTAGTACTCGACGATGTTGCGCCCGTCCGGCTCGACGGCCTGGGTGAGGAAGTCTTCGAAGGCGCAGCCCCACAGGGTCATGGCTGCATGGTCACCGATCACCTCGGCGATTTCTTCGAAGTCCATCTCGTAGTCTTCACACGCAGGACCGAGGTGCAGGTCCAGAACGTCCGCGAATGGCTCGCGCCATTCCTCATGCGCAAGCCACTTCATCAATCCGGAAAGGGAATGGTTGCCGAGCATGGTATTCGATCCTGGTTGAACTGCAGGAGAAGCGTGGGCGATCTGGCGAACTGTTACCGCCCTTCTTCAAGATAGAAGCGCTCTGGGCTCAGTGTACCGCCGCGGCAATGCCGATCAAGCGCGGTTCCTAAACAACCAAGCGCACGCATTCAGACGGCTGCTGTGCGCTCCTCCTCATTCAGCGGGTGGAGGTCGCGGACTCTGTGGTTCAGGTGGGCGATGTCGAGATGGGTATAGATTTGGCTGGTCTCGATGCCGGCGTGTCCCAGCAGCTCCTGCAGCACGCGCAGGTCGGTGCCGCCGGAATGCATGTGGGTGGCAAAGGCATGTTGCAGCACATGCGGCGACACCCGATCCGGGTACGTCAGCCCGGCGGCGAATACCCCAATGAAGAGTGCATATGCCCGGCTCCACATGCGCCAGGGCACGACAGAAGACGAGTGAGGTGTTCGCTGATGTCAGCCCAGGTCAAAAAGAACCCGGCGCAGAGCCGGGTTCGTGTCGATAGAACAGTCAGGAGCATCAAAAGGGCTGCAGATTAATGCCTGACGCCCTGGGTCCGTTCCTGCTGGATACCCGATTACACGCCCCTGCGGCTGCGGGAGAAATACCAGATCGCGGCGGCGACAATGATCACCAGCAGGATGATCCACCAGTAGTCTGCGATCCCTCCACCTGTTGCCGCGGGGGGAGCGCCGGGCGCCGGGGAGGGGGCAGGGGTCTGCGCCCAGGCCGATGAAACAGCCAGGAAGAGGAAGCCCATCACTGCTGTGAGTTTGCTCATGAGATGTCTCCATGTGAGGGAGCCAGCACAGCAACACCAACCTCCTGCCAAGCTGGCCATCTCGGGCAACGCAGTCTGGGATCGCATGTTCCTAAGGCGAGGCGATCCGCATCCCTGCTCCCGCCAGTTCCCGCGAACTCGTGAGTTTCCAAACTCAGCGGTCGGCGCATTAAATGGGCGGTTCGATCCGGTCGTGAGGACATGATGCACCTCAGAAAGCCGTTCTGGTCCTTAGCTTTCGCCAGCCTTGCCACCGCTGGTTTGGTCCCACCGTGCCTTGGCCAAATTGTTCACGCCGCACCCGGAGCCCGCATCGAGGGGTTCGCCCGTGTGCCGGCTGCCCGCGCCATGGCTGTTTGCGGCGATGCACTCTACGTCGGCACCAAAGGAAACGCAGTCTATGGCGTCCCTCTGGCTGGCGGGCCTGCCGTGCGGGCTGCCTCCGGGCTCGTCGCCCCCAACGGCGTTACTTGTCTCGGAGATCGGCTCTACGTTGCATCGCGCGACCGGATCTCGGCTTTTGCGCTCGTGCCTGGTGGCAGACTGGCCAACCGAGCCGATCTGCCGATCAGGCTGCCGACCCAAGCCCATCACGGCCTACGCTACATTCAAGCCGGGCCGGACGGTCGGCTGTACATTTCGATCGGCTCGCCATGCAACATTTGCCAGCCTGAGGGTCTGCAGGGGACGATCATCAGCTTCAGCCCCAGTGGTGGCGACCTGCGGCGTGTCGCTTGGGGCATCCGCAACTCGGTCGGCTTTGATTGGAACGGCGGCACCCTGTATTTCACCGACAATGGCGCCGATGGAATGGGCGACAACACGCCGCCTGACGAGCTCAACGAACTGCAGCCCGGCGCCTTCTATGGCTTCCCGTATTTCGGCGGCCAGGTGCGATTGCGCGGCTTCGAGGCGGCAGCTCCGCCCGCAGCACAAACCCCACCCGTGTATGAGTTCCAGGCCCATGTGGCCACGCTCGGGCTTCACTTCTATCGCGGCACCATGTTTCCGGAGTTGCGCGGCGAAGCGCTGGTTGCCGAACATGGAAGCTGGAATCGCAGCACGCCGGTCGGGTACCAGGTCGTGCGGCTGCGTTTGGGCAGCAGCCGCTCCGGCAGTGGACAAAGCTTCCTGAGCGGTGTTGGGCGTCCGGTTGACGTCAAGGAACTGCCGGATGGATCGCTTGTCGTGTCTGATGACGCTGGAGGTCGGATCTGGCGCGTCAGACGCTGATCGAATTACCAGCAGGCGGAATACGGCGGGTGCACCGATAGCGAATGGAGAAGCTCCCGCAGTCCCAGACTTCTTGTCAAAACAGTAGTTATGCGAAATGTTATCTCGTTACATATCCTTACACGGGTCCATTAAGATCTACGCAACATAGCGCGAAGTCCTATGGCTACTCCAAAGTCTCACCGCACTAGCAAACATTGTGGCTTGAATGTGGCAAGCCCACATGGGATCGTATGCTCACGGCAAGTCCTCACAACGTGCCTGTCCTCACTCTTCTCAATTCAAAATCGGGCAATACTCCAATGAAGCTCCTTATCGCTTTTGCCTTCGGCACTGCTTTCGTTCTTTCACCGCTCGCCTCCATCTCTTCAGCGAAAGCCTGCACGAACTCCTATGATACTGCCAAGGACGGCTCAAACTGCGGTGGCCGTGCGGCTGGCTGCAAGCAAGGTGGCCGCAGCGGCTATTGCTAGTCGCCCCCTGGACCGCGCCGTACAGCTACACAGTAGGATGTTGGGCGCAGAGAGCTCTTTCGAGGGCTTCGCTCCGTCGGTCCGCTTGCCCGCAGGTTTGTCCTGCGGGCTTTTCTTCGGTGACCCCAGAGCACCCGCTCGGCACGAAATGCGCTGGAGGATAGCTTGAAGTGGGAATTCTGCCGCCTAAGAAGAGTAACATCGAACGCCAGAGGTTTACCGATTGCTCCAGGAAAATCCTCTTAGACCGCGCTCACGGCAACGGCCCCATCAACTCCTGAGTGATGCCGAGCTCAGGAAGTATGGCCTTCATCGTCCGCCAAGCTTCAGGGGCACCCTCGTGAGCCAAGCCAAGGCTCAGCCCCTTAAGACGCTCGCTTTGATCGTGTGGAACGGACCGGCGAAACTCCTTTCCAGCCTTGCCCGCCTCAAGAGAGCCCTGTGAGACCGCGCAACCACTTGTTTGCTTTCCTCCTCGGGGCACTCCTCCTCATTCCCCAAGCTGTCGCAGCAGCCTGTCCCCAGCACTTCTTTGGCGGCGCCGAGCCGACACTCACCAATCCGAAGCTCGCCCCGAATACCCGCCAGATCTGTTATACGGAATTTGCCCTTCTGCATTCTGGGCTGACCCGCACACCGCTTTGGGTGGCTGAGCATCTGACGCCCCGGCGGGCCAAAGGGGCCCGGGCGCTCAACCGGTTAAACAACTTCCACGCGGATCCCAATCTCCCACCAAACGAGCGGGCGGAACTCTCGGACTACGTTCGCAGCGGCTTTGACCGTGGGCATATGGCCCCAGCGGGTGACATGACGACACCCCAAGGCATGGATGAGTCCTTTTCCCTGGCCAACATGGTCCCGCAGAACTCCGAGAACAACCGGAACCTGTGGGAGAGCATTGAACGGGCTGTGCGGGACTACTCGGAGCGCCACGAAGTCTATGTCGTGACCGGCCCCCTCTTCCAAGGAGACAACCTGCAGGCTCTGAAAGGGCGTGTTCTGGTGCCCACTCACATCGCAAAGGCGATCTATGATCCTCAAAGCAACATCGCGGGAGCCTATCTCGTCCCTAATGCGCCCGGGAACGACTACAGGATTATCTCCTTGGCCGAGTTGCAGCAACTCTCCGGCATAGACGCATTCCCACAGGTGCCCGCCTCTATGAAGCAAACCGCGACCAGCCTGCCTGTTCCGCAACTAAGACGCCCGAGAGGGGGCGGAAGAAGCGTCTCGAGGTCCTCTGGTGAGGAGAACACGCAGGTGCCCTCCCCTCGACCTTCGACAGACGGCTTCGTTGGAGACATTCTTGATGCCATTGATCAATTCGGACGCCGCCCATGAGCAAGAAGTTCCAGCCCTTTGCTGACGATAGTGCGTCGCTAAACATCGGCGATTTCACTATTGAGAATGGCACTGACAAAGTCGCCTTGTATGGCTCCTTGGATGTAACCCGTGATAAGTCTGGGCTCAAGAAAGCCAAGGCACTGAAATCGGCTGTCGATGCCATCGTGAAGGCGCTGGAGCAAGACAAGGGACTGCCTGATGAGAGCGGTCCAGCAGAGGCACCTAAGCAGGTCAAGAACCCGTTTGCATAGATCGAACTAAAGTGGGGCTCAGATGACACGTAAGCTTACGACACTCGCTCTAGCGAGTTTTATGTCTCTTGGTTCTTTCGGAACAGCGGGAGCTGTTGGCAGCCTCGATCAATCAGCGCCCTCCATGAGCGTTGAACGCGTCAAAGAGATCCTGATGGCTCAGCGCAGAAGCTGCAAAGCAGTCAGCACCTGCGAGGAAGCCGTTGAGATGTGGTGCGGAGGCTATAGCCGCGCCGATGGAGACGATGACGGCATTCCTTGTGAGAATGTGTGCCGTTCGCTTTCTCAGGTTGAGGCGATCAAGAAGAAGGTCGGCTGCTGACCGGTGTGGCCGCATTGAAAGAGCCTGAGGGTATCACAAGATACCCACTTCCAAGTGCACCCAGGTTTCTTGATACCCTAATGTCACCAGGGTCTGGACTCGACCACCCGAGCGGCGAGGTTCCGTTTCCGACCCATAGCGAAAGTTGAACGTCAACCGCGAGCAATGGCCCTAGGTCTTCTCGCGCGTATGGCATAGGCTCGCCACATGGGACTATTGACCTTCAGCATCAACGTCACCCTGGACGGCTGCGTCGACCATCAGGAGGGAATCGCTGATGACGAGACGCACGCGTTCTTCACCCGCATCATGGACGAGAGCGGGGCGATGCTGTGGGGCCGCATCACCTACGAGATGATGGAGAGCTACTGGCCAGCGGTCGCTCGCGGCGACATGGAGGTGCCGTCGGCGATACGCGAGTGGGCAGTCAAGCTGGGGGCCAAGCCGAAATATGTGGTGTCCTCGACGCGAAAGGACTTCCCGTGGACCAACAGCCACCACATCGCCGACGACCTGCGAACAGGCGTGCAGAGGCTCAAGGACGCGACTCCGGCGGGCGTGCTCCTCGGTAGTGGCAAACTCGCGACCGAGCTGGACCGGCTGGATTTGATCGACGAGTACACGCTCCTCGTTCATCCCAGGATCGCTGGCCACGGCCCGACCCTGTACCAGGGCGGGCTGTCCACTACGCGACAGCTCGAGCTGGTCTCGGCGAAGCCGCTCCGCAATGGCGCGGTCGCCATGCATTACCGGCGCGGGCGTTGACTCGGAGCAGCCTCTCGCGCCCAGCTTGGAGACCTGCGCATCCGAGAGCCAGACCCCATTCGCCATCATCGCCTCCGAGCCGCCAAGCACCGCACCGGATCACGAAACCGCAGTTCCAACAGTGCTTTGGTTCGGTTCAGGCCCTAGCGCCACTGCACGCCAGAATTACCAGCGGTTGGCATGGTCTTCTTCATGCCAGAGAAAGCTCCAACGAAGCGCTGGGCTTCACCGAAACGATCCTTGAGGAAGCACCATCGGGCAGTCTTGTTATAGGTGTACGCTCGGCATTGCGCCTCGGATCGGCACAGTGACGTACAGAGCTCTAATGGCACTTCCTTCTCAACCCGATAATCCCCGCCTGGGATATCGAAATCATCGGCGGCGATAAATTCCTGTTGCGGCTGTGGCTGGAGTACAGGCGGGACAGGGATTTGCGGCTGTGACACCGGTGGGAGTGGCTTTGGCCCTTTGGCACTCGCTGGAACCTGCAGGTCTGCGACGCTGAATTGTTTGTCATCCCAAGGGCACCTGGAGGCAAGGGTCAAGGCATCGGTGATGTCCAATCCGGCGTGCTGCATCGTCGCCAGATTGGCGGTCGGTGCTATCGGCTTGGCGGCTGGAGTCATGCGGCTTGCCAGTTCGACCTTCACCTCGACTCCGTTGACATCCGTCACGGTGTAACACCACGCCTGCTTCCATGACGTATCTGCTTCGCTATCGAAGTGGTGACCTGCGCTGACAGTCCAACTCCTGCCCAGGAGCTCGACCTGACGATTGGCAAACTTGGTAAAGTTCGTCGTTACGATATCGGGCTTCGATGGCGGCTGCTCAGGCTTAGACGCCGAATGGTCTGGCGAACGGGGCGCTGGCATCGGTGGCTGCGGGATTGGATCAGGCCTGACCTGTGCTTGGATTACAGATTCCTGACTAACGGGAGGCGAATCCCGGTCGAGCGCGAACTTAATCCCGAGCCCAAGGCCGATCGCGACTAACGCGATGGCTGCTCCAGTGGCTACACGTCGAATGGCAACAGCTTTATTGGTTTTCTCGAGCGCCTCTGCCTGGGCTTGCAGGGTCGGAATCGAAGCGCGGAGCAGAACTTGCTCAATGGCTTTCTCAAGCAGCGAAGTGTCATGCCGCACTTGCATTGGGGGCACCCTTGAATTTCACCCGCACCAAGTCGGCGATCTCGGTTGGCAGATCCTGCTGAAGAGACTTGCGAACAACCTCCGGGTCATCGGTCAGGATCGGGACGTAGAGAACCTCCTTGATGATCTTCTCGACCGGAACCTCGATGCGCTTCTCCACTTCTTTCTCGACAGGGACTTCAACCGGCACTTGAACCTTCCTTGTGCGCTTGAAACGCCACCGGATGAGCCAACGCCGCAGGTAGTCTGAGAGGGTTCTCGTTCCCCTCGTCTCTCGCACTTCTGCCGAGCGCTGCAGCCCCAGAGCCACGATGGCTGTCAAAGGGCCAGCAAGGGCGGCCAAGGCAGCGAGCGACCCAAACCAAACGACGGAGATGAAGCCGGCTTCCTCCACACTAACAGCCTCCGGATTCTTTCCATACAGCCTGCCCGCCAGACGCCGGATCTGATCATTACGGGATGTGACAACGCGCTCCTTCTCGAGAACCGTGAGCTCGTTCTGCAATTGAGAGGCTCTCGTCCGAAGATTGTCGGATTCAGCGGTGTTCTCGGCCGCTTTTTGCTGAGCATCCTGTAACTGGGAGAGGGTCCGGTTACGCCGGTCTTGCCATGTTTTCTGGAGGTCCCGCACATCCTGTTCGAGCAAGTTCTGGCGTTCGACAAGACGACTGCGGGCTTGCCTTTCGCCTTCCGTCTCGCTGTTCTCCAGAGCGGCTTGCTGCTCCCGCAACGTTCTCAGGTCCCCTTGGAGCCGTTGCTCTTCCGCGCCAAACCGCTCGCGGATCGCCGGGAGGGGGTTTTTCAGCCGTGCCAGCTCTTCCTCCAACCGGCGGACAGTCGCCAAGTCGCCCTTTTGGCGCGCCGCTTCGATGCGGTTCGTAAAACTATCTCTCTGCCTCTCGAACGGCTCGAGCTGAGCGTGGATTTCATTATCCCGTCGTTCGATGAGCTGCTTGAACTCTGTATCCTTCGCCGTAATCTGTCGAGCAAGAGATGCGTACTGCGGGTTCTGCATCTTCAGATTTTCGATCTGGCTTTGAACCCGCTGGATCTCGTCCTGTTTCCTCTGGATTTCAGAAGCTTCCATCGCGCTCAGCCGTTCGACCTCTGCCTGAACATCGGCCACATGGCTTGCAGCCGAGAGGTTGGCCAGTGACTTTTCAGCATTCTGAAGATCGATCTGAGCGGTATTTTTCCGAGCTTGGATTTCCTCGTACTTGATCTGTCGCTGGGTGGACGCTCGTTCCAAGCCTAGAAACACAGTTTCGAAGGTGATGAGCGCCAGCAGACAGAGGGCGATCGCGAGGACTGGCTTCCAGATCCATCTGACCGAGAACAGAAGGGTCGCGATTGGAATTTTGGTCAGCTCTGCCAGAGCGACCATGAAGAAAGGGGCGCTGGCCAAGGCCAGATCCAAGCCACTGACGGACAACTCGGTACCGAGGCTGGCGCTATAAGCCTGATAACCGAGCGCGATACCCGTCGCTAATCCGATGGAGGCTGCAACGATCTCAAGCGCCCACGCCACGCGGTAGGTCCACTGCCCATAGACCGCCAGTTTTGCATTAAACGCCGATACCATTCTTGCCCCCAACCCGAACGGAAATTCTACCATCTGGAAAAAGCTTAGCCTTTTCAAGGGAGCCTTACAGAACTCTAAGGGCTAATTCGGAACGCATTAGTATCTTGGTTAAGCGGGCAGCTTGGATAAACGTCAGCGTTCCATGTGAACCAAGTCACTGGGATGCCTATGATCTAACTCCCGATAGGTATTAGTTATCGAAGTAAGCCAGAACCGTCATCGGATGGCTTTTCTTCAGTGAAACAGGTTGCGCCTCGGTAGTTGAGGGGCTGCGTCAACCTTCTTGTCCGCCTGCTTAGCCTCTAGTTCCGGCGACAGATGCACAATGGCGGCTAGGATCGCTGTAGGCTGGATCTTCAGCTCCTGATCGATCGCTTTCAGGAGTTCATCGTCCTTGGCCACATACTCGAGAACGCCCAGCAGGAAATGTGCTGATGTCGCCGAAGCGCGGATGGTCTCAGGCTGAAGGCCCGTCAGGTTCAGAAACTGGATGATCCGATCAACGTCCTCAACAATGAAGTTCAGGACTTGAATCGCTATACTCTCGGCGTCGCCCCTGCCAGTGATGTTCCTGCCCTGAAAGCTCTCTGTCATCGCAACCTCCGCCGTCGTCCGCACCTGTCGGCATCTTGATAAACCAGGGGCGTCCCCGGACAATAACGGCTTGAGCCAAGCTGGGAAGGGTACCAGTTCAACCCCGTTCACACGAGTGAGGCTGCCCGGATCGACTGTTTGAAGTTCGCCGAGAGAGATGCTAGGTCCTGGCCCATTCCCCAGCCTCTTCCAGGGCAGGCAGGTCCAGAACGCAGTTTCTTGCCTGTCTCGGAGACCTTTTTCAACGATCAGGATTTGCCAGATGCCCGGCATCGCACGTCAGTTCGAGCCGCAGATCACCCGTACCGGTGGCGCTCCCTCCAAGTACCGCTTCACCGCCCGTTGCTCGGTATGCCACAAGACGGACACCTACGAGTCGAGCACGTCTGTCGGTGACGATGTCGTCAAGGGTTACTTCAAGGACCGCGGTTGGCTTCTCGCCCGCGATCGCGCCCATGATCTGTGTTCGGCTTGTCTGGCCAGACCCCGCGAGGCCCCGCAGCCGCGCCAGCGCACCGACGGTCGGCACCATCGGTCGCCAGACGCCGCGAACCATCCAGATCGTGCGACACCGGCTGCGGACAAGCGGTCCAGGGACACCGCTGATATCCTGGCGCGCCACTTGGGCAAACCCGACGCGCTCGCAGAAGAGGTCTTTCGCCCCAAGCCCGTGCTGCCCCTCCGCCCGCCAGTTGTGGACGCACCCCAGCAGGTCGCACCAGCCCCTGCCCTGTCGCGCGAGGTAGAACGAGCCCTAACGGGAATGGCCGCCGAGCTGAAAGGCCTTCGCTCTACGATGGACCTGATGGCGGAGCAGATGGGCAAGCTGGTCTCTCTGGGCACCCAGCAGATCGAGGCCATGGCTGGTCTGACGCCTCTCGTGGTGCAGTCGGCCGAGGGGATCTGCGGAAGCCTGCGGGAGGTTGTTAACGCCATGCAACTGATCCCGAGCTCTTCCACCCTGGCCGGGGAGGCCATGAAGCCGTCCACCAAACCGACGGGGGTTGAGGAGCTGCCGGCCCTGCAGCTTAGTCTTTTGCATGATGTGGACCAGGCGGTTGGTCCGCAAGCAGAGCCTGCATTGATAGCGGCGGAGACAAAGAAGCTATCCGATCAGAGCCGACGGCCCAAGAGGAATGCGGCACCAGCGCCTCAGGCCGGCTCTGCACCTGTCGTGGTCAAGTCGATCCCCGATGCCAAGCGTTCGGATCGGTTCTACACCATCATCCGACTGCCACGAGAGTTGTGGGACCAGACTGGCTTTGGTCCGGATGATAGACTCCTGCTCGACTGGAGCGGGAAGGCCTTGACTATCGAACGTGCGACGGAGGGAGGGGTGAAGCCGAAAGCGATCGGAGGGACTTCTGTGGTGCTTCAGTCGTGGAAGCTGGGCAACCTGAACCTCAATCACCCGAAGGTGACAGAAACCGACGGAGGCCTGCGCCTAGCAGGAGGACATCGGCCAGCGAAAGCTGACGCATAGTGTGGCGCGCAGGCTAAGCGAGCTGCTTTTCGAAACTATAAACAATTGAAATGATATATAATACGAATACTGAATGAACCCTGTGGGCCTAGAAGGGCTGGAGTTGCGCAACCTTGGCCTTCTCTGCTCCGGCCGCTCCTAACCGGCCATAGGCCAGTAACCTATAGGCATGTATCAGCTTTTGACGTCGCTTCGCCCTGCTGTCGGCAACACACGCAATACCTATATTCTGTGAGCAACTGCTCTGACCTATTGGCTGAAGCTTGACATTTTTTCTGAGAGAAGGCGGAACGGCAGGTCCGCGCGGAAAGTTTTGGGTATGTGCCAATGACTCCTAAACGATGTGTCGGGATTGTGTACGATGAGGCTTAGCAGGCCCGATTCTCGGGAGGTAACTCAATGACGAATTTACTCAAAGCCCTATTGGAAGCAGCTAAAAAGGCCGATCCCACTCCAGAGCACCGCGAACAGCAGC
Source organism: Microvirga yunnanensis (assembly GCF_025460875.1). Classification (NCBI taxonomy): domain Bacteria; kingdom Pseudomonadati; phylum Pseudomonadota; class Alphaproteobacteria; order Hyphomicrobiales; family Methylobacteriaceae; genus Microvirga; species Microvirga yunnanensis. The sequence goes on along the minus strand of NZ_JAMXFI010000101.1, from coordinate 14,502 downwards.
GGCGGAGCTTTGCCTATGGAAATACTCATTTCGAGAACAATTTGATCACTCGTGAAATGGTCGATGAGCAGGCTGAAAAGCTCGCCAAGGAAACGGATGAGCAACACCGAGTCTGAAAAGCGCGATAGCAAGGCGCTTGAGCCAGAACTAATCAAAGATCCAAAGCTGAAAGCAGAGGCGGAGGCCCTAAACGGCCTTCGCCAGTATGATGCTGGGATAGCAGCCATTCAAGCTGCGCTTGATCGCGGCTCATTCAAACTACGGCCATCGTTGGTGCTCGGATTACAGCGCGAAGCCCTTACTGGCATCAGCATGTATGCGGGAAACTTCCGCCCCGCTGGCGTTGAAATCAAAGGCAGCAAACATCAGCTCCCTGGAGCACACTTGGTCCCAGAACTGATTGAGGACATGTGTGACTACGTAAACGATCGCTGGGAAGAGACTACCCCAATCCACCTCGGCGCGTATATCATGTGGCGCCTGAACTGGATCCATCCGTTTGCGGATGGAAATGGACGTACGTCGCGCATTCTCTCATATGTAGTGATGTCGATCCGCGCTCAAACCATACTCCCCGGTACACCCACTATTCCGGATCAAATTGTCGAGAATCGTAACCCTTATTTTGATGCGCTGGATTCTGCTGATGAGGCGTGGGCTGAAGGTAGGGTCGACGTCTCAGAGATGGAGGACCTTCTCGCAGGGATGCTCGCACGGCAACTCGCGGGATTTTACCAACTCGCTGGGGGAAAGTTGACGCCCGATACTTCTGACTGAGCGGTGCCTAGAATTCTGCCCTTCACGCATAACAAGTGAGCTTGGACAATCCCAGAGGTCCGCGGGCTCACTTATTGTGGCCGATCGCTTTGACGGGCCTATGTCATTACTGCGCTTCATTCATCGGGCGGTTCATTTGCAGTTCCACGTCAGCCCATCCGGGAATACGATCAAGCCGTGCAGGTGGTGCAGGCGCCCGCTTGTTCCGGTGAACGAACCACCTCGTCCATCTCTTGCAACTCAAATCGCGCAAACGGTGCTGAAGGGCTTTGGTTGGGCCATTCCCGGACATTGGGCTTAACATATGGACAACCGCTATGACCCACGATCCATAGCGATCTTGCATGTGCTGCCACTCCGAAGGAACCCACGCAAGCCGGTTCGCATGGACATCAATCCAAAATTCTGGACAAGAAGAAGCGGCCCCAGAATAGCATGGCATCTTGCCCTCATTGTATCCCTGAATGCGGCCTTCTGGTGCTAGAGGCAAAACCCTGGGCAATTGATTAGGACCCTTCGGAGCTTCTGGCATAAAGCCAATCCCGATCCTGCCCCGATATTGTTCTAAGGTATTAAGAATGTTCTGATTGATCGTACTCTTAAATAAGGTCTTTGTTTCAGCTCGAAGGAACGGGGTCTCTGGAAGCTCCATCGTCAGTTCCAACCAATTCTCGCCCAAGCTGATATCAATTTTGCCCTCTATACCAACAGGTGCACCTGATAGGACCAGCCATCCGATCCCGTCATCACGCACCACATAGTAGCAGCGATCATAGGAAATATCAGGGTGTTGCTTCTTAAACTCCGATCCTGCGGTCAGATCATTCTCACTATTAGCTAGGAGCGATTTCATCTTGTCGTGACGCTGAAAGACATCATTATATTGCGTTGCCCGGTACTCTTTAAGCCACGTTCGTTCACACTTGTTCACTCTTAACGACTCGTTTTGCTCGATCCTGGTCCGAATAACCTTATTCGTTTCCTCAATTGCACGCCGGTAACTATTCTCAATTTGGTCCAAAGCAGTCACTAACGGCCTTACAAGGTAAGGGTTACGGCAGAGACGGTCTACAAGGCCAGGAGAAGCAGCAATCGCATGCGCAATTTCGGGATGGAACTCCAGCATGCGCTTTACATTTGGTGGCAATTCCATAGATCCCAAACTGGGCGCTTCCGGCAGATCAACAGGGGTCTTCAGGAACTCACAGATTATGTCGTTGTCTGAGAAAAGATCATTGTAAATTTTCTTGAAGAAAGCCATTGATCTAGATGCCCCAGCATGCTATGTCCGATTGTAGGCGGCTTTTAATCTTTCTGCCTTGCTGTATATTATACATAAGAATTGTACCTCGGCAAAGCAGTTCTTCGAGGAATGTTAGCTGCCAAAGGCTCAAATGCGAGCTATCTCAGAAACTATCACGCTCCCTCTCCGTAACTGGCCGCCGAAGATGGTCGCGCTCCCACCTTGTATCCTCTTGAGGCTGCGGTTGTTCCGTTGGCCCCATGTCCGGTTCGTGGGCTGAATTAACATTCTGATCATTTACGAAGCTGGGTAGCTCACCCAGTTCGCGCTTCTGGAGATTGGCATTCCCACCGCACGCTTCAATGATCGCCTCCTTGATTATATTGAAGACGTCTCCGCTCGCCTCCCCGTGACGGCTCGTGATATGCATCTCGGCGTCAGGATAGCGCTGGACAAGTTCCCGCAACCGACCAAGAGCACTTCTATTCGGCCTTCCTCCAAATGACACAATCAAGGCCCGATCAGGCGTTTGGTCGGTTTGATACAGCGATAGACCATCCACACCCGATTGTGTGAAATACATCCTCGTCGGATTGTGAGTGTCGCCCATCAGGGTGAAATTAAGATCGCCCTCCCCGGTGATCCCTAAGATCGCATCCTTGCCCTCCCCTCCCGCGCCAGTCCCCTGATACTCAAAGCCGATGATCTGACCATCCAGATCTCTATGAGCAAACGCCGGGCGACCATCACGCATCGTTCGAATATGGGATCGAAAACGGTAGAGGACGTCGGGTGCAATCCCAAGCTGAACCTGAAGATGTTCATTGATCCCTTGGCGCAGGGCGATCCATTGATGTGCAGTTCGCCTGTGACGTGTCGCGCTCGAAAAACGTGCGGCAACGTGGGAACTGCTGACGACCTTGCTTATGCGAGGCGGGTAGTGTGGGCCCGACATGCGCTCGCCCATGCGGTCCCGAAGCGCTTGTGCAGTGCTGTTGGAATTGACCGAACGAGGGAAGAGCTCTTCATTGCCGCTCGCCGGCGTCCTCAAATCAGAACCCGACGAATGCATCGGGCTCTGACTCGCGAAGGCAGCGACGCTCAAAGCGAAGTCGCTGGGATTTCGCTTCCATTCACTGGCCCGTGCCTCGTCCATGACGGCCCGCTTGACCAGGGCCGTCTTGGCGCGACTGTGATCACGATCAGTTTGGCGGGACCTGACTCTTCCAAGTCCAGACTGCGTGATATCTCCCAGTCCGGCATCCGTCGCGTCTGCAACACGCGAGATATCGACATAGAGCCGCACATTTTGACGATGCCGGGTCATGGCGGCGGAAATGCTCTCCCGTCCCATGCCCCGCAGATTTGCAACGAAGCAGTCATCCACAACCAGCCCTTCTGCGTCCCGAACCGATAGACAATAACCGTGCTGCAGCCTAGGAATGCGCGGCAGCCCCTCTTCACGATTTCCTATGAGTTCCGATACCCTCGTCGTGAGGGGTGCTGCGGTTGGAGCCAGGATAAGATCCAATGTTGGGTCGGCATCGCCTTGGATGCGCTGAATACGGGCGCGATCGCCCATCCGGATCGCAAGGCCCCGGACCTGAAGGTCCTCGCCAAACAGCAGATCATCCCCTGCGGCCAGGGCCAGAGCCACAGGATCACGGCTGCCCTGCGGAATGGCCCGAACCATGATGTCCTCGCCAAGCAAGGCCCTGCTCTTCATCGCAGACCGGACACGCCGGTTGATTTCATCCACATCCTTGCGCCGGGGGGTTACGATTGCCTGTCCGATGCTCTGGCCCGGCACAGTCTGCGCAGAAGCGGGCCGCGCCCTTAGGTAGTCGCTCACGAGCCTTTGCAAGGCGGTCTCCCGGTCGGGTGCCCAACAGATTGCCCCTACCCTGTCATAAGCTTCCAGGGCCCTCACAGGATCGCCACTCGCAAAATCACGCGATGCCGACCGGTGCCAATCTTGACGTTGATGCTGGGCATCCACCGTAAGGCACACTCCCAGGGCACGGGCGAGCGCAGCCATGGGTGCGCCTGCAATGTCCCGTCTGGGGTGGGCAATGTCGCCGAGCAAAATCAGCTTTGCGCCGGTGCCCCCCTGGCTGACGACATCGATCAGGGCCGCCATATCGGACGTTCCGACCCGATCGGCATCGTCACAGATGATGACGGAAGTGTGCCCCAGACCCACGTCACCTTTCTTGACCCGCTCGATGAACGCCTGAACGGCCGGCGCCATGCCTACTGTGGCCTCCGGGTCGGTTTTGGTGCGATCGATCCTCCACACCTCTTTGCCGCAGCTCTCGGCAACCGCAGCAAGGGCTTCTCCGATCCGAGTATTTTCGGCCTCTGTCTGGCCGCTGATAATCGAAACGCCGTTCCGTCTCAGGGCATGCCGCATTGCCTGGTGGTGCCCCTCGGGCCAAGCCGGCGATGTGGACAACGCTCTTTCAAGCGTCTCACTCGATACAAAATCATGCCCACTCCGCCCCTCCAGGGCTGTCCGCAGCATGGCTTTCTCCGCCTCGATCATCGCGGCGGTTGAATAGATAACCTCTTCAGACCCATTCCTCCCGAGCCGGACGACCAGTTTCGACACCTCGAGTTCTCTGACGACGGCTAACGTCTCGTTTGCGTCGCATTCACACTGCACGGCCTCATGGAGGTGGCGCAGCAAAGCCCGTTGCTCGAAGACAGCTCCACTCGCCTCGAGTTCGCGGACAGCCTCCCGTGCAAGAATTCTGGCACGCTCCAAGCGACTGCCCTTCTTGTCGCGTCCCTTCCGTACTCTGGCAGCTTCGATCGCGGCCATCCGGAATAAAGCATCTCCACTCCAAGCGACGTTCGACAACTCATTCGCCCAGCGTTTCTCAAGCATGGCAAGTGGCGTTTCACGGTCCTTCGCATCCCGTGTGCCGAAAGCTGCAATCTGCGCTGCACGTCGATTCGAAGATGGATCGAAGCCCGCCTGCCCGGCCGCCTGCATGATCTGCGCACGCCGCTTCGAAAATAGTTTGATGATGTCGAGGGGAACGCCTGCGACTTGAAAATTACGACCATCCCGGATGGATTCGAACCCGAAGTCGTTTCGCAACCCGCTCGCGAGCTCACTGCGGTAGAGGGCGGCGAGGGCACCGAGATGCCGAAGAACGTCCCGATTGTCGATCGCGCCAGTCGTCCCATCCTCCCGGACAGCGAGATTCAACAGCACGGCATGCGAGTGGAGGTGTGGATCCTGGGCTCGGGATGTAAAATGCCGATAGATTGCGGCACTCGCCTCACGTGCCGGAAGCCTGTGAATACCCTGCGGGCCAACCCGGGTAACAATCAGCCCCTCGGTCAAGGCATGATCGAGAGCGCGGCGCACGGCTCGATCATGGGAAGCGAAGATCTTCGACCGACCTTCGGGGGAGGCGAATGCCGCCAAAACGCTGACGGATTTCGGGGCCGCGCATTGGAGATCGTAGCCAACACTGCGCACCCCGGTGCCGGAGAGCCTCACAAGCGGCTCACGGGTCTCCGGGTCACGACCTCTGGCGAGATCACGTAAGATCCGGCCATCGACCTCACCCTGATCAGAGCACTTTCGGAAGGGGGTCGAGGAGAATGCAGGCATCTCTCCAGACAGGCGGCGACCGGTCCACCAAATTCCAGCGGATTCACCAGTCCCATTATCAACATAGTATGCGACCTGGTCACGGCCCGCGACATGATCCTGTGTAAGGGCTCCCAACGCCCGATCGTACGCAGTGGCATAAACGTCTTCGTAGGACTCCCCCCCTTCCCTCGCCTTTTCGGAAGCTTCGGCCTCTGCATAGGCGGCCGCCATGTCATCCAAGCTGGCCTCGGGCGAGAGTATTCCAGCTTCCCGTCTGATCTGGCGCGACATCGACTCATAATATTCGACGCTTAGGATTCTTGTGCATGTCATCATGGCAGTCGCGCCGTTGTCCTAAGGGTTATCAGTATCGCTGGAATTGGGTTTCTTCTGTGCTTGCTCGCGATACATATCCACAATGAAGTCGGCAATCACATTGATCTGGTCGGCAATTTGAACCGCGCTGGCATCGATATTGGCCGCATGGACGGCGACCCGATTGAGCGATTCGACACCGTCAAGGGATGCCTTGAGTGCCGTCTCAAGATAGAGTTGGGGCGCAATCCCTTTGATTGCAGCGACAGCCTTAACAGCGTCCCAGAGCTTCGCATCAATGGTGACCCGCACTTTATCCTGAGAACTCATTACCCCTCCGGTCCACCTAAATACATTATATTTCAATGCCTTAAACTACATCGTGGCTGATCTTCAGCTTGATCAGTGCGTAATGTGTCCGAATTTCCGATCTCGCACGCTCTGTACTCCTCCGAGTAAACTCAGTGCGAGAGCGCTGTCACTCGCAATGCCAGATCATGGTGAGGAAATCCACAGAAGCTTTGCAATTGCCCGAGAATGCTATTATGGATCAAATTGCATCTAGCACTTGGGGGATCGATGAATGGCTAAAGACAGCACCGCCGAACTGAGATCGCTTCTAAGGTCAGCGGCGCGAAAGCCGCCTGCCCGGGGGGAGTCTCTTTATTCAAAAGTCCGTTCGCTCTATCCGGAGATCATTGCGCTGAAAAAGAACGGCTACACCGATAGCGAGATCCACGAACTGTTCTTGTCGAAAGGAGAGAAGGCCTCGCTCGGTACACTCCGACAATACTTCCAACGCGCAGCGAAGGAATGGGCAAATGAAGGGAGAACCGATGTGTCACAAGGCGCAACGGCGCTGCCTCCCAAGACACACACGAGCGCCAAACCCAATGCTAGCGGCGCACTCAAGCCGTCTCAAACCATTATGCAATCCAGTGTCAAATCAAGCGATGGCAGGAGGGGTTTAGGCCATAGACTCAATGACGACGATGCGTAGCGCCAAGAGCGTAATTAACAAGGAAAAGTAATCGAATATGGCAAAGAATATCAAGCAAGGTGGCGCTGCCAAACGGGCTGTTCTCGTAGCGTCTCAAAAAGGCGGCGTCGGCAAGACAGTAGCAGCGCGTGCTCTGGTCGATCATTTGCGGTCAAATGAAATTCGCGTCTCAGCCTATGATGCGGACGGTGGCGTTGGCGGTCTGGTACGTGTTTTCGGCACTCGCGGAAGCGACGGCAAACTGATTGAAGGGCAAGATCCGACAACGGGAATTGGATACTATGACATCCGCGCGGACAAGCAGCGCGATACGCTCCTAAATGCGGTCGAATTCGGTGAGCCTTTGATCGTGCACGACCTTGCTGGGGGCTCCCTCGGCGATCTGATGAAGATCGTAGACGGCGGCGAGGGGATGGATGGTCTCTTGGCAGGATTCGAGCAATACGGGTACCGCGTGACCGTCGCACACGTGATTTCGCCGGAATTTGGTGCGGCGACATCCGTTGGCACCTGGATCGACCACGTTGGCGGTCGAGTTGATCACGTTGCCATTCGAAATACTCGCTGGGGCAAAGCGACGAACGATTTTCCGTTCTGGCACGGTTTTGTAGACAATAACGGCATCGCCAAGGGCGGCAACAGCCGTGGCCGGCTCCTTGAACTCGGCGGAGTTGAAATCGACTTGCCAGCCCTTCCGCCTAGCACTTTCGCCAAAGTGGACGCAGAAAACCTGTCTTTCTCGAAGGCAATGGACGACCAATCCCTCACGGTCACCGAGCGCGCGCAGATTCAACGGTTTACCAAAGAGTTCGCGAACGCCCTCCAACCAGCGCGTCACTTACTCGGATTCTAGGATCACCTGGTGGATCGTCCGATCCGCCAGCTCAAACTCCCTCTGCTATGGATTGTCGAATGTCGGCTCGCGTCGATCAAAAACTTGCCTTCGACCGCTGGTGCAACGCCTTTGAAATTGAAGGCGAACGCCGAGACCGTCTTTGGACAATAATGGTGCAAAACAGCCTGTCGCCTGATGACGTCAACACCTATTTTCTGGGGGCCGCCGGCGTCCTCGAGAAGGTGGCAGACCTGGTACTCCAGGCCAACGAGACGTTGCCTAAGAGAATAGAGGAGGCCTCGCGACAGGCTGTGGGCCCTGTCGCTGAAGCTGCCACGAAGCGAGTGGCCGAGGCACACGCAAACCTTGCCAAGAACGTGGGCGAGAAGATCGCGGACGAGGCCATAAGATACTTCGTCGCAGCGACCGCTTCACGTAAGATCCAGATCCCGACATACCTCGTGGTAGGCGCCCTCCTTCTGGCCTTGGCCTTCGGAGGGGCTGGATGGCTCCTGGGACAGGCGACCCTCGCGGGGCAGGCGACCGAGATCGCTGCAATTCTATCGCGGCCGGATAGAGAGGAGTGGGTGACCCTCATGCGTAACAATCCCAACTTGACAGAGACGCGCAACAGTTATTGTAAAAAGGGCAGTCCGCACGCCTTCGAAATTCAGGGACGCGTCGGCTGCACTATTCCGATGTGGTTCGATGCTGCGCCGAAAGTTGCCATCAAATAGGTTGGGAGCGCGACCTGCGATTGGCGCGGTGTCTTCGCTGGGATGCTGCGAGGCTTCCCCATTTGAATGAAGAATGCCGACCGATGTCGCCAACTTCATGGCTTCCGCACCGTTCGGACGAGCACCGCGGTGTATGTTCGTGTGGATTTCGGAAGCCCCCTGGACATGCTATTCCGGGCCGATGTGCCAGACCGCTTTCGATTGCCGCCGCCCCGCTCGAGAAGAAGCCCGCAATTATGCGCTACATAGAAGTTCTCGTGGAGGTCAACCGTATCGGGGAGCAGTTGGCCACGGAGGTTATCCGCATCGACCGACGGGCCCGCGAGGAGAACCTTGCCATGAATCCTGAGCACCTGACCGAGGATCAGATTGTTGGCCTGATGGCGGCAGAATAGGCCATGGCCCATAAGTTAACCGACACAGCAGCGCTGTTCCAAGACCTGCTGGATTGACGGGAGGGCAGAACCGAGGTCCGATTGCCTAGCCTAACCATGCGGCGTTCCCGATTATGATCGCAGCCGACGCATTCATGAAGACCATTGCCGCTGCCGAGCGTGCGGGCTGTGCGGACGGCTCTCAGGCTCGACTACCAGACTTCCTCGCGCAAGGCGACTGAGAACTGTACTGCGCTAGAGAGGTTGGAAGCCGCGGTCCTTAGACTCGTCGGGGCGACCGTCAACCTTCCGCGGCTGTAGGCCCAAGAGCCGCGTTGGCTACCCTGGAGCTCGAACAGTTTAGCCAACCGCTACTCTTCGTTGGTGCGCTCACTCCAGATAGAACCGCACTCGAAATGCGGTATACGGGCAACCGTATCGGGAGTTCGAATCTCCCCCTCTCCGCCATTCTATTCAATTAAAATAATAGCTTAGATGCTTCGACTTCCGCTACTGAATTGAAGTGCGAGCTGCTGTTCCTTGGATAAAGTGTGACGGTCACAATCGCGGCACTCATCCTCCAACCTGATTCCCGCCCAGCTATTCCCCGAGCCGGAGAACACTGCTTCTGCCGAGCAGGCTCTGAAGACATCAGCGAGCGTCTTGTCTCTGGTTGTGTGAGAGTGCCGTTAGCGCTGCTCAGCCTCCAGCCCGATCCTTCCGTTGACCAGCAATTTCACTGCGAGTAGTGTTCTCTATCCGTTCTCAATTGCAGGCTCATGTCCGCTTTGGACTGCAGATTGCAATATTACTGCATGACTGTAGCTTATGACCGCCCAATCAGCCTCACGCACGCTGTTCTTCTTTGAGAAGCCCTCGGCCATGCGCCAACTGCAGCGGTTCTTCAAATCACCGAGCACGGTCTGCGTCTCTGCCGAGGGCCATCTCTTGGCTGCCGAGGAGCCCGGCAATGTTCGGGATGAATGGAAGTCTTGGCGTCTTGATACCCTGCCGATCGTGCTCGAGCGTATCCCTGTTACATATGGCACCAACCGCTCCGGCCAGTCGCACAAGCCAAAGATCGAGGCGATCAAGCAAGCCCTTCATGGCGTGGAGCGCGTCATCATCGCCACCGACCCAGGCCGCGAGGGCTCGATGATTGCTTGGGAGGTGCTTGAGCATCTTGGCTATCGAGGTCGGGTGGACCGTCTCAAGCTCGGCGCTCTCGATGAAGTCTCAATCCGACGTGCCTTTGCGGCGATGGCCAAGGAGCCAGACTCGGGTGAGCGCGACTATGCCGCCTACCTTGAAGCCCTGTGCCGCCAATATGAAGACTACCACCTGGGGCTCAACGGCACGCGCGCCATCTCTTTAAGGCTCCGGCCGCCAGCTTTCAGACAGCCCTGGCGCTTCGGCGGTGTGCAGACTCCGACGCTCGCGATCCTGGCTGACCTCGAGAAGCGCATCCGTGATTTCGTCCCGCAAGATTATTTCAAGATAGCTCTAACCGCCATCACGGACGCTGGTGCCGAGGTCACTCTCTGGCACGCGCCAAAGGATAAGATCCTCGACAAGCAGGTGGCCGAGACGATTCAGCAGGCAGCTGCTTCCTGGTCCGGTCCGCTTGGTGTCGAGCAGAAGGACGTGCGCCGGGCATCCCCTCGCCTGTTCTCGAAAGACACTCTCGCCCGCCGCTGCGCCAAGCGCTTCGGCTGGGATCCTCAGCACACGGCCAAGCTGGCACAGGAGCTCTACGATCAGGGCTACCTGACCTATCCTCGCACTGAATCCGAGCACCTGCCCGAGAGTCAGACAGGTGATGCCAGCGCGGTCATTGAGAGCGTCGTCGGCGTCCTGTCCGATCTTGCCAGCCTCGTGCCAGCCGCGAGCAACCTCGTGTTTCGCAAGGGCAACAAGGGCCACTATGTCAAAGATCCTGGCGAGCACCACGCCATCGTGCCGCTCCGCAAGGTGCCGCAGCCGGGAAGCGTCAGCGGGGATCACCTCCGCCTCTGGGAACTGGTGGCCAAGGGTTTCCTGGCCGCCCACCTGCCCGACGGCATCGACGCTCGCACCACGGTCGCAGTTCAGGTCCCAACACCACTTGGCCCCAAGCGCTTCTCAGTCAGCGGCAGCGTAATCAAGTCGCCTGGCTGGCGGGCGGTGTATGGAGCCGAGGCTGACGAGGAGAACGAGGCTGTTCCGGGCAAAGCCAAGCCGGACGAAGAGCCCACCACCGGACGTCTCCCGCCGATCCGCGACAACGAGCCCGGGAAAGCAGCCGACGCCCGGATCGAGACAGCGAGAACTGAACCACCACGCCGGATCACGCGCGGCGAGTTACCCGTCGTCATGGGTCGCCTCGTCGATCAGGTGGAAGACCCAACACTCAAAGCTGCTCTCGAGAACCCGGCCAACCCAAACGAGCCCAAGGGCCTCGGGACCGCCGCGACTCGCGACACGATCCTGCCCAAGCTCCAGAAGAGCCAGTATATTGAGTTGCTGAAGGGTAAGGACCCGCCGATCCTGGTGACGGAAGTTGGTCTCGCGTTCATTGCCGCCGTCCGGCATGTTTTTCCCGCCTATGGTGACCCGATTGGCCGGGCGATGTTCGAGGCGGATCTGGCTGAGATCGGGCGTGCATCCACGCGAACTGAGGCGATCGGCAGAGCCACAGCCTATCAGGAGCGAACCCGCAGCCGTGTCAGAGAGCTGATCACGACGATTGGCCAATCGGGCACTGTTGCTCTGGATCCAGCGTGTCTCCCGGCGCCCTTCACAGGGGATGGAAAGCCTCCAACAAAGGCGATGATTGCTTTCGCAACATCGATTGCCGCCCAGCGTGGCTTGAAACTGCCCCGCGGGCTCAAAAGCAATAGCGCAATCTGCCGAGCCTTCCTTGACCAGCATGCTCCGTCGCGATCTTCCAAACCGGCGGAGGCCCCGCAAACCGGCCCTCGCTCTCCAAGCGAAGCGATGGTGCGCTATGCTCGGTCGCTTGCCGAACAGCACGCAATCGAGTGCCCACCAGAAGTGATCACCGATTTCACGGCGTGCCGCGCTTTTCTCGACGAGCATTCATCAAAGGCACAGTATCCTCAGGCAAAGAACCGGACTGTCAGTCCCAAAGGTCGGCTTCCAGCTGTCCGGGCGGGCAATGGGAGTGATGGACATAAGCGGGCGCCTGCGTCTGCAAAAAGATCTACAGAGACAAGAACCGAGATCCCTCGTCGCCGCACACGATCCCGCACTGTCGCTTCCGGTAGAGACGACTAATCAGATGTTCTGAGGGCGCCTAAAGGCCTGTCCCTCAAATTGCGCCACCTGACTCTTTCCTATAGTTCCTCGGCGTAGCGGATTTGGCCGATTGAGTGGGCACAGGATGAGCACGCGTTCAGGGCGCACCAGCACGTTGATAGCGTGGACAAAGCCTGGCTGTCGCCGGATCTACCCGGCGCTCCAGAGTGAGCACCATCTGATAAACGGAGGGTGGCCGCACCTGGAACCGGCGTCGGGCGCTTGACAGGCAGAAGCGCTGGCCAGACATTCGCTCGATAGCCTAGCCCGGCTCTATCATATAGCACCTCTATGAAGATCGACATTGACCAGCTGACCGAGGCCGAGCTGATCGATCTCAATCACCGCATCGTCGAGCGCCTGCGCTTTCTCGACCAGATGCGCGCTCATGTGGAGATGCTGGATTTCAAGATTGGGGACCGGGTCACCTTCCAGCCTCCTGGCCAGGGCCCTCTCGAGGGCATGTTGACGCGCTACAACAAGAAGACAGTGACGGTGATCACCGATACTGGGCAGAAGTGGAATGTCTCGCCTACACTCCTCAGCAAGGTCAACCCGCCCAAGGGCAACAACACGGCCGGATCCAACGTGGTCCCGCTGAATAAGCGCTGACGCGACCATAGCCTCGGGCGTGGTTGGACGAAGGACGGTCAGCGACCTGGTCTCACAGCCCGCGTGGTCCTGTGTGATCGCCTATAGCTAATTCACAGCACAAACGAAAAGGCCCCGGAGTAGTCCGGGGCCTTTCCAGTAGGATGGTGGGAGCAGGACTTAGAAGTCCATGCCGCCCATGCCACCACCCATGCCACCACCCATGCCACCACCTGGCATGGCTGGAGCAGATTCCTTCTTCGGAGCGTCGGCCACCATGGCCTCTGTGGTGACCAGAAGACCCGCGACCGACGCTGCATTCTGCAGAGCCGTGCGGACGACCTTCGCCGGATCGACAATGCCAGCCTGCAGCAAATCCACGAACTCTTCCGTCTGAGCGTTGAAGCCGAAGGTGTCGGAGGAGGTGTTGTCGTTGATCTTGCCAACGACTGTCGATCCCTCGACGCCGGCATTCTCCGCGATCTGGCGGATCGGAGCCTCAAGCGCGCGCAACACGATGTTGATACCCGACTTCACGTCAGGGTTGTCGCTGGAGAGCTTGGCAACCGCAGCCTTGGCCCGCAGCAGAGCCGTGCCGCCGCCGGGGACGATACCCTCTTCCACCGCAGCGCGGGTGGCATGCATCGCGTCATCAACGCGGTCCTTCTTCTCTTTGACTTCGATCTCGGTCGAGCCGCCGACGCGGATCACGGCAACACCGCCCGCGAGCTTGGCCAGACGCTCCTGCAGCTTCTCACGGTCGTAGTCCGAGGTGGTTTCCTCGATCTGCGCCTTGATCTGCTGAACGCGAGCCTCGATGTCCTGTGTAGACCCAGCACCATCGATGATCGTGGTGTTTTCCTTCTCGATGCGCACGCGCTTGGCGCGGCCGAGCATGTCGAGGGTGACGTTCTCGAGCTTGATGCCGAGGTCTTCGGAGATCGTCTGACCGGCGGTCAGGATCGCGATGTCCTCCAGCATGGCCTTGCGGCGGTCGCCGAAGCCGGGAGCCTTCACGGCGGCGATCTTCAGGCCACCGCGGAGTTTATTGACCACGAGGGTGGCGAGCGCCTCGCCCTCGATGTCTTCCGCCACAATCAGCAGCGGCTTGCTGGTCTGCACCACGGCCTCGAGGATCGGCAGGAGTGACTGCAAGGACGAGAGCTTCTTCTCGTGGATGAGGATGTAGGGATCCTCGAGTTCCGCGATCATCTTCTCGGCATTGGTGATGAAGTACGGCGAGAGATAGCCGCGGTCGAACTGCATGCCTTCCACGACATCGAGCTCGGTCTCGGCGGTCTTGGCCTCTTCGACCGTGATGACACCCTCGTTGCCGACCTTCTGCATCGCCTGGGCGATCATCTCACCGATGGAAGCATCGCCATTGGCCGAGATGGTGCCCACCTGGGCAATCTCTTCCGACGAGGCAACCTTCTTGGCGCGAGCCTGGATGTCCTTCACGGCCTCGGACACGGCGAGGTCGATGCCACGCTTGAGGTCCATGGGGTTCATGCCGGCAGCCACAGCCTTGGCGCCCTCACGAACGATGGCCTGAGCGAGAACGGTCGCGGTGGTAGTGCCGTCACCGGCCACATCGCTGGCCTTCGAGGCGACCTCGCGCACCATCTGGGCGCCCATGTTCTCGAACTTGTCGGAGAGCTCGATCTCCTTGGCGACGGTGACGCCGTCCTTGGTGATGCGGGGAGCCCCGAAGGACTTCTCG
>NZ_JAMXFI010000100.1:0-29536 GCF_025460875.1 Microvirga yunnanensis | reverse complement strand
ATAACATCCGCAGCCCCTGCGCGGTGGGCCGCGGTTTCCTCCTTTGAGGCTTGTCGAACGCCTGCCGCTCGTGCAGCAGCACCGTCCCGCCGCGGCAGGCATCCAACAAGCCTTAACAGACTCTGACCTTCAGATCAGCCGCAGTGACAAGACTGTTGTGGCAGGCCAATCACAAGCGGCGTAGCGCCACCTTCCTAATACTCTAGGATAAGGAACTCAGGGCAAGGTGAGAAATTCTTCAAGCAGTCATCATGGTACCGGAGCCAAGCATCGGCGGAGTGCTTGGGGTGAACAAACATGCTGTGGGTCGTGCTTCTCTTTGGCGCCTCTGGGATGGTCGGTGGTTATGCGGCTGAGCGGGCCATCATCCCCGAGCTCCAGTATCACCCCGGCACACCCAATGAGGTCGTCGAAACCTGCCGGCAGACGGCGATTGCAGCGGCTCGCGCCCATGCAAGCGAGGTGGGCGCGGAGCTGATCCGGGTCGACGCAACCAGCGCCGGCGAAATGCGGCGCACCCGCAGCGGCCTGCGGGCACCGGTCGAGGTGGGAATTGTCTACTCGCGGTCAAGCGGGCGTGAAGCCCGCCAGGGTATCGTCGAATGCCGCGTGGACCGCCGTGGGCAGGCGACTATTGCAGATCTTGCAGGCGCAGCACGCTAGGCAGTTCCTGCGTTCGGGCAACCGGCGCCCCTTGGCGCGGTGTCGGCTCAGACGGCCTGATGGCTGAACGTGGCGTGGGGCTGGCCCGCACGACTTGTTGCTGTGCACCCACCGTACTCGTCCTCAAGACCGATCCAGTCGCGACCGGTGCCGCAGGGCGCACGCTCTGGCGACGGGCCGCGGGTGATGCTGCGGCCGCAGCACGGTGCTGCGGTTGGGTTTTGGTCTCAGCGCTTGGCACAGGGCTGGCGGGTTTGGCGTTGGCGGCCTCCTTCAGCCGGGTGAGTTCGGCCTCGGCGGCATCGCGTGCCTTGAGGGCCTCGTCTCGTTCAGCACGGGCAGTGGCCGCTTCCGCCCGAGTCTTCACGAGCTCCTCGAACAGATTGGCACGCACGCGGTTAAGTCGGGCGATCTCGTCCTCAGGTGACGCGATGGCTGCGGGGACCCCAGCGGTGCCCAGTCCAACAGCGGTTACTAACGCAAAGGTGGTGGAGCGCAGGATTCCTATGGTCTGCGGACGTGACATTGGCGGCCCTCCCAATGGTGTCCGTCACGGCACGTGCGTGACGAGGGGCGATCCTGCTCTCCTCGTCTGATCTCAGATAGACCTGCAGACGAGCTAACCCTTGTGGGGCAGGTTCTCTTTGGCTGCCATCCCAACGAAACGGACAATGCACGGGCCAGCACCAGCGCCGATCTCGGGTTGGCCTCCAGCAGCACAGCTCCAGCGACCGATAGCGTATTGGCCAGTAAGCGGACGCTCGGGCGAATGAAGCGCCTGATCATCATTGGCCGTCAAACGTCCGGACCGGGTCATCTCCTGCCATTCCCCTGAGTTCCAGGAACGTCCGATGTTCCTGGCGAGAGCAGACTTTGGGTCTACTTCCGGGAGGTGCCAGACTGCGACATTCGCCGCGCCTTACCGCCTCACGGATGGTGCGATGAGCTTGTGGCTCCTACCAAGGTGTGCTCCGAGGGAACGCGACCGGGCTTGAAGTGACTGCCTCGAAGGCCTCCAGAACATGCTGGAAGGAGCGATCCGCAGCCGTCTGATGTCCTTTCTGTCGTGCCGGCCTGAGGGTGAAGAGCAGCAGCGAGCGGCCTGTGACCTCGTACGCGTGCCCGAACTCTAACTCCTCCAACTCATCGTTCTGACCCTGGTTGGTATCGATCAGGCGGACCCAGCGCCTGCCGCCAACCGCCTCCGGCAGCGGGAAAGTAACTACATCCGTATGTGCATTCAGGATCAGGAGCAGGGTCGAGTCCGACCCAAGCCGGCGTACGCCCGTCTCCTGTGCCCGCCCGTCCAGCAGGACCCCCATGCAGCGCCCGTGGGGATCCTGCCAGTGCTCCACCGTCATCTCGTCACCAGCCGGCGTGAGCCACGTCACGTCCTTGACGCCGAGTTCCTCATCGTACTCGCCGGTCAGAAACCGGCCCCGGCGCAGCATGGGCAGAGCGCGCCGGATCGCCAGCAGCTTCTGCGTGAACTCGGCCAAGCCTCGCTGATCAGGATCGATCCCCTCCCAATCCAGCCAGGAGATCTCGTTGTCCTGGCAGTAGGCGTTGTTGTTGCCCTGCTGTGTCCGTGCGAACTCGTCGCCTGCCAGGAGCATCGGGGTGCCCCGCGACAGCAGAAGAGTCGCCAGCATGTTGCGCATGTGCCGGAAGCGCAGCTCGCGGATCTTCGGGTCCCGTGTCGGGCCTTCAACCCCGTAGTTCATCGAGAGGTTATCCGAGTGCCCGTCCCGGTTGCCCTCGCCGTTCGCCTCGTTGTGCTTGCGGCTGTACGATACCAGATCGTTCAACGTGAAGCCGTCATGGGCGGTGATGAAGTTGACGGACGCCCACGGTTTGCGGCCGCGCTTGTTGAACAGGTCCGCCGAGGCGGTCAGGCGTGAGGCGAGCTCCGGCAGTTTGCCTTCTTCGCCCTTCCAGAAGGCCCGGACCGTATCGCGGAAGCGGTCGTTCCACTCGGCCCATCCGGGCGAGAAACGTCCGACCTGATAGCCGCCCGGGCCGCAATCCCATGGTTCGGCGATCAGCTTGACCTGGCTCAGCACCGGATCCTGCTGACAAGCATCCAGGAAGCGGCCGTCCTCCTCGAAGCCGTGCGGCTCCCGCGCCAGGATCGTGGCGAGGTCGAAGCGGAAGCCGTCGATGTGCATCTCCTGCGCCCAGTAGCGCAGGCTGTCACCCACGAGTTGCAGCACCCGGGAGTGGCTCAGGTTGACCGTGTTCCCGGTGCCAGTGTCGTTGATGTAGTAGCGGGGATCAGGCGCCAGCCGGTAGTACGAGGCATTGTCGATGCCCTTGAACGACAGGGTCGGCCCGAGTTCGTTGCCTTCGGCAGTGTGGTTGTACACGACATCGAGGATGATCTCGATGCCGGCCTCGTGGAGATGGCTGACCATCTCCTTGAACTCGGCAAAGGCAAAGGTCGGGTTCGCGGCATACCGGCGGGCCGGCGCAAAGAAGCCGATGGTGTTGTAGCCCCAGTAGTTCTTCAGCCCCTTTTCGGTGAGATAGCTGTCATCGACGAAGGTGTGCACGGGCAGGAGTTCGATGGCCGTGATACCAAGCGAGCGGATGTAGTCGAGAGCCCCCGGGCTGGCGAGACCCGCATAGGTGCCGCGCAGCTCCTCCCGCACGGCCGGGTTGCGCATGGTGAAGCCGCGGACATGGGCCTCGTAGATCACCGTCTTCTCCCAGGCCATCTGCGGGGAGCGCTCCCTGCCCCAGGTGAAGGCTTGATCGATCACACGGGCCTTCATCATGAAGGGCGCACTGTCACGGGTGTCGAACGTGAGATCGTTGGCGGTCTCCATCCGATAGCCGAACAGCGCCGGGTTCCAGGTGATTTGCCCCTCGATCTGCTTGGCGTAAGGGTCGAGTAGGAGCTTGTTGGGATTGAAGCGGTGGCCCGCGGCGGGTTCGTAGGGGCCATGAACCCGGTAGCCATAGATGGTGCCGGGCCGGGCATCCGGCAGGTAGCCATGCCAGACCTCATTCGTGTACTCGGGCAGCTCGATGCGCTCCAGCTCGCGCTCGCCTCTGTCGTCGAAGAGGCAGAGCTCGACCTTGGTGGCGTTGGCCGAAAACAGGGCGAAGTTGACGCCGAGCCCATCCCAGGTGGCTCCACGCGGGTAAGGGCGTCCCTCCAGCACCCGCGCCTTGCGCATGACGTGCGGGGCGGCGTGCCCTTCTGTGGAAGTGGTCGTTGTGCTTTGGACACTCATGGGCGGCTCGGGCGTGTGGCTGCGCGTCAAAGACGCGGAGGCTCTACCAACGCGAGCGCGGACAGGAAGGTCCGCTGTTCCTGGGCCTGCTCCTCATGATGGAGACCTCGACGTCGGGTATGATATCGCGTGTCACTCCGGTGCTCCCGAACCCTGTGGCGGGACCGAGGGCGCTCGGACACAACCGGTCGACCGACGTGCTGCGTTGAACGGGGCGAAGGCTTGGAGATTACGCGGCCCTTTTGCGAGCTCGACGGATCTCCGCCACCAGGCGGCCCGGGAGCACCGGCTTGCGAAGGATCACGAGTTCGGGATGCCGCTGCCTGACGTGGGCCGGCAGCTCGCCGCCGGAATAGATCACCGTTGGGGCCTTGCGGGCAGAATCGGGCAGGAGCTTGATCCGCTGCTGCCACATCCAGCCGGAGAGATAGCGAGGTCAGGAGGCTTCTGGCCCAGGATGCGGCTGAGGCGCAGGGGCGAGCGCCCGCTCATGCCGGGCAATGGCGTCCAGGATGAGCTGGCGGTGGTCCTTCCAGGTCACCATGGTTTCCTCCAGCAGTCGCAGTAGGTCCCGGGCCAGGGCGGTGTCGTAGCCGTCCCGGGTCATTCTCTGGATCAAGGCAATCTGCTCAGCGATGCGCTGCTCGCCGGCGGCAAGATGACGATCTGCGGTGACGAGGTCTCCGCGTTCTCGTTGGAGGTCGCTCATGGCGACACTCCTCGGCCATGCAGGCGGGAGCGCAGGTCGCTCTCAGCCACCGGCGCCTACGGGTTCGAACCTGCCGATGATGGCGCCACTATGCGCCTCATCGGAGCCGCCGTCCAAGGACCCTGGTGAATTTCTCAGAACGTTCAGCCCCGAACCCCTTCGTCAGCTTGGGGCCGCCTCTTCCCAGTGCCTTGAACGGGCCAGTGCTGTCGGGTTTCGACGAGGGCCTGGGTGTCTTCCAGCAACTCGCGCGATCGCTTGATCGCTTCCCTGCTGGTTTGAATGACCCATGCGTCGTAGGGATTACGATGGGGATTGCGGGTGGAGTTTGGAGGCGCCTGGGCCATGGTGCGCTCCTTTCGCTGTGCAGGCGGGAGCGCACGTCTCTCTCGGCCACCAGCGCCACGGGATCGGATCGGCTGGTGATAAGGGGACAACGGAGACGATCCGGTTCCGTTCAAAAGAGGCCGCACGATTTCGAACAAGCGAAGTCCGGAGCGGGTCAAGCTCCGGAGAACCGTAGGCCTGAACGAAGGTCCGCTCATCCCATCAGTGCGGGATTATGGCTAAGGTCACCCCCGCGCCAAGCTTCAGTAAAGACGCAGATCAACTCACCCGTTTTTCCAACCGAGGCGCTGGCGGAGGAAGAAGAGCGCAGGGCCCGCGATGTAGCCCCTATCCGGGCTCCCTATGAAGGTGAGGAATAGACGCCCAAGATGGCTGAGAGCTTCGGTATCGCACCGGCTGTCTCGTCGCGCGTCGTGACGGGACCGAACATGGATGCTGCCAGGATCGCCCTGATGTGGAGCACTGTCTCCCCGGTATTGCGGAATCCATGCTGGTGACCAACCGGCACGATCACAGATTGGCCGGTGGGCACTGTGGCGCGTTCGTCACCAGTCCAGATCTCGGCGTGGCCGGCGAGCACAGTCAAAACCTCTTCGACCGTATGCAGATGAGCAGGTGCTCCACAGCCGGGATCACACCATTGCTCGAACACACAGAGGTGCTCTGCGCCGGTCTCAGCCGAGATGCACATGCGTGTGACCACTCCAGGCGGCCACCGCTCCTGTGCTTGTCCCGTATGATCGATAATACGCATTGCACGACCTCTCGGTTGCCGCACCAGGTGGCTGGTTGATCAACGCCTGAGCAAGGGGCGTCAGGGGAGCCGTGGAGGCTCTGGCTATTCCCAAGCGCATTGCGCCTCGTTCGGACCTGGACGGCAGCCCCTTGCTGCCGATCTCAGGAGTTGGGGCCGATACCCTCCAAGGTCATGGTCCTGATCATCCAGCCATGGAGATCAGCCAACCGCTGCTTATAGGGCTCACAGTCCCTCTGATGACGCTCGTTAAGCTGCGCCGCAAGTTTCATCTTGATGGCTTCAGGACCGTCCCATGCTGTGAGATTCTCCCGGTCTGATCCGTACCGAACCTCAAGATCAGCGAGAGCGGCAAGCGTGGTCTGAAGCTGAGGCAGCAGGTCGTCGGGGTACCAGGAGGCTCGTGTTGGAGACGAGAGAGATCGTGACGCGGCCGAACTACGCGACATTCGAGATACTCCCTTTCTGGGAAGCCGGCATGGTAGCAGCATCATGGCGATCTGAAAGGGCAATCCCTCTCCAGGACCTTAACCGTGACCAGTCTGGGTGCGTTGGAACACACATCCGGGCCTCATCAGACGAACAATCGAATGCGTGATGCATTGACCTCACCGTCTTCCACTCAGGCGCGACTGAATGGGATCGAGCGCATTCTGGGCCGGTCAGGCAATGAAGCTGCTTCTGAGCCATGCATGCAGGGCGGGATTTCCCGCCACCACCGAGCCCGCCACGGGATCGTGGCCAGCAAAATCGCTGATGCGTCCGCCTGCCTCCTGAACGAGGAGCTTGCCCGCGGCGAAGTCATAGTAGCTGAGACCGTCTTCGATGTAGCCATCGAGACGGCCGGCCGCCACGTACGCTAGGTCGAGGGCGGCAGAGCCCAGGCGCCGAATGCCGGCCGAGTGATGCATGGCGGCTCTGACGCCGGCCAGATAGCGATCTTCGTCGATGCCCTTGAGCTGTCCCGGAACCGGCAGCGAAACCGAGATCAGGGCCTGCCCAGGCTGGCGATCCGACACCTCAAGGCGGGTGCCGTTGAGCCAAGCGCCCTTGCCGGTCTCCGCGCAGAACATCTCCTCCCGGAGAGGGTCGAGGACGATCCCGGCGAGCACCCGGCTTCCCTCTGCCAGAGCGATGCTGACGGAGAAGTAGGGAACCGACCAGATGTAATTGGTCGTGCCGTCGAGCGGGTCGACGATCCAGCGCAACTGGCCATGAGCCGCCCCCGTGGTGCCGGTCTCCTCGCCCTCGAAGCCGAATTCCGGGGCGCCCCGTTTCAAAACCTGAGCAATGGCGTTCTCGGCCGCTAGGTCGGCGTCGGAAGCGAAATCCGCCGGTCCCTTGGACTCGACGGATGACCGGTCGAGTTTGCCATAGCGAGTATTCAGCTCGGTGGCACCGGTCCGGGCGGCTTCGGCCATCAAGACGAGAAGGGGCGAAGCGCCCTCCGGCAGCAAGGACATCATGAGGCCCTCAGAAAGCGTGGTGCGTTGATGGCGAGGCCGACGGGGGTACCGTTCGGGATCCGTGCGGCCGCGTCGACGATTAGGATCTCATCGTCGGAAACTTGGACTTCATGAACCCAGGCCCGACCGACATAGCGAGCGCCGGCAACATGGCCCGGAAGAACCCCGGCGACATGCGGATCGACCAGGCGAAGTCCTTCAGGGCGCACGAACAGAGTTGCGGGCCCATCGGACTGGGCGTCGGCCACCTCGATCCGGCCGCCTCCTTTCAGTTCGAACCGTCCCTCGCGGAGAACCCCGTCGACGAGGTTTGCGGCGCCCACGAACTCGGCAACGAAACGATTGCTCGGAGAGGCATAAATATCCTCGGGCTTTCCGAGTTGTTGAACGATCCCGCCCTGCATCACGGCTATGCGGTCGGACAGCTCCAGAGCCTCCTCCTGGTCGTGAGTCACGTAGATGGCCGTGACTCCGAGCGCCTCCTGGATGTCACGAAGCTGCCGGCGCAGGCTAACGCGCAGCTTGGCGTCGAGGTTCGACATGGGTTCGTCGAGCAGGAGCAGAGGCGGATCGATCACTAGGGCGCGGGCCAGCGCAATGCGTTGCTGCATGCCGCCACTCATCTCGCCGGGAAAGCGTGCCTCGACATTCCTGAGTTCGACGCGCTCAAGAGCATCCCGGACACGCCGGGCAATCTCGGCTTTCGGGACGTTGCGGATCCGCAGTCCGTAGGCAACGTTGTCGAAGACGGTCTTATTGGGCCAGAGCGCATAGTTCTGGAAAACGAACCCAATGTTCCGGTCCCAGGGCTGCGTCCGCGAGACATCCTGGCCATTGAAGAGAATGCGCCCTTCGTCGATGCCATGGAAGCCCGCGAGCGCGCGCAGCAAGGTCGTCTTCCCGCACCCGGATGGACCGAGCAGGGTAAAGAACTCGCCCGGCTTGATCACCATGTCGATCGATTTCAGCACCGTGTTGGAACCATAGCGCTTCGAGACCTGATCGATGGTGACGGCGCAGCCGGACGGAGGACGTATGGTCGAGGGATCAGACATCGATGCGCCTTTCAGAGCGTCCGTATCGCACGACGAGGTAAAGCGGCACGTAGATGATGAGCATGAGCAGGACGGTCTGGGCCGCCGACACGCCGAAGTCCGAGTCGCGCAGGGTATTTTCGAAGATCACGGCCGTGAGCGGCTTCCATGGCGGCCGGTACAGCACGATGGTGGATGAAAGTTCGGTCACGATATGCAGGAATGTCAGGGTGGCTCCCGTAACGGCACCTGCGAGCATCAAGGGGGCCGTGACTGTTAGGAAGCTCCGCAGCGGTCGGGCGCCCAAGCTCATGGCGGCCTCTTCCAGCGCAGGATGCACCTGGTTCAGAGCCGCCTCCGCCGCCTTGACGGTGAACGGCAGGTTCCGGATGAGATAGGCGATAGCCAAGATGAGCCACGTGCCGGTCAGGATGATCGGCCCGTCGTTGAAGATCAGGATCAGCCCGATGCCCAGCACGGTGCCGGGAATTACGTAAGGCAGCATGACGATGAAATTCAGAGCGGGTGCGATGATCCGATAGCGCTTGCGCACGAGCACATAGGCAATTCCGACCCCCAGGGCGAGGGCCGCCAGGGTTCCGGCGATGCCGAGCGACAGCGTCACCCATGCCGATGCCAGGTTGGAATTGAACATCGCCAGGTAATTGGCTGTGGTGAAGACGGGTTCCGGCAGTCCGACGCGCCAGCGGAGGAAGCTTGTTACCAGCACGGTCAGGTGGGGAACGAACGCAAAGAACAGCACCAATGCGGCGAACCCGACTGCGGCGATCTGGCCGCCCGGCCTGATGGGTTTCGCCCGTGGCGGCCGTGCCGACACAACGGCGAATGTCCGCCGTGCCAGGTAGACCTGCTGAGCGAACAGGAAGGCGCTGGACAGGCCGACGAGGACCATCGATCCGGTGGCGGCCAATCCCGGATTGCCGCCGCCCTCACTGAGGAAAGACGTGTAGACCAGAACTGGAAGCACGTTGAGATCAAGGGCGATGATGCGTGGCGTTCCAAAATCTGCAAGCGCTGCCATGGTGGCCAGGTAAAGGCCGATCAGGATACCTGGCATCGCGAGCGGCACCTCAACGGTCCAGCGAATGCGGGACGGTCGGGCGCCCAGACTCGCCGCTGCCTCCACATGGCCTTCGTCGAGTCCCGTGAGGGCATCGTAGCTCAACAGGAAGATGATCGGAAAGACGAGCCATGCGATGACCCAGATTACCCCGTGGATGCCGACGATCGAGAAGTCGACGGCGAGAGAGCGCGTGATCAGTCCGTTGCGGCCAAGCAGAAGGCGCCAGGCATAGGCGCCCAGGAACGGAGGCGAAATCGACGCCATCGTGATGAGGAGAATGATGATCTTCCGCCCTCGCACGGCAAAGCGCGCGACCACATAGGCCAGCGAAACCCCAACGAGGCCTGCGAGAGCGGTCGAGGCGATAGCGACCACGAGACTGTTGATGGTGGCGGCCAGGGTGTCCCGGCTGGTGAAGAACGACACGTAATTGGCAAGAGTTGCCGATAGGGTCCGGTCTTCGAAGGTCAGATAGGCATTGAGCCCATGGCTCAGGCGCAGGCTCCCGTTCCCGAGGTCGGTTGTCGACAGAGGGTCGGGCGCCTTGCGATTGAATAGGCCCGTAGGCACCTGTTGGGTGACGTGAAGGCTCCTGCCACCCGCCAGGATGGTGGTGGAACCGTCGGAATCGATTGTGGCCCTGATGCCGCCCCCGCTCAGCGCGGTCAGCCTGATGGTCTGAGGGCCGTCCGGCTGCAGGGAGAGCAGCGCCTCCCCGTTCGTTCCTACCGACAGGGCTTCCGCAATTCCGCTGACCTCGAACCGGTCGGACAGCTCTCGGACGGCCTCGAGACCCGCCGTCGCCCGATGGACGATGGCGAACCTCCCGCCGGCCGTGATCAACGACGCGCTCAGGAGCCGGAATTGGGGGACGACGATTAGTCCGACGCAAAAGGCCAGCGCGACGATTGCGAAAAGAAACCAACTGTCGCGCCAGACCTTCATCGACGAAGCGCCTCCTGGAAGCGCGCCGTCACAACCGGGCGGGGGTCCACGGGCGATACGATGTTGAGCTTCCCGATGTCGGGGAGCTGCGTGGGCGGTGCCACGTCCTGACGGGCCGACCGACGGATCGTCGCGTCACGCACAATCTCGTGCGATTCCTTTGTCCCCAGAAAGTCGATGAAGGCCTGCGCGGCCTTCAGATGGGGGGCGCCCTTCACGATCGCCTGCGCGTCGATCTGGCCGGTCACCGCATCAGTCGGGTAGACGATTTCGATCGGGAGGCCCGCGGCCTTCCACTTGGCCCCGAGATCCTCGTTTATCCACCCCACGGCGGCTTCCCCGTCGCGGACGGCGTTGAAGGCATCGTCCGATCCAGGGGAGATCTTCGCTCCCTTGGCGAGCGTTGCGATAAAATCCCAGCCATTCGCGCCGGCGAGCGCCGACAGGATCGTGTAGCCGGTGCCGGATTTCGACGGATCCGGAATGATGAGGCTGCCCAGGGAGGCCCATTTGGAATTGGCGAGGTCCTTCTGGGTCTTTGGCAAATCTTCAGCCTGAACCCGCTTCCGGCTGACAATGACGGGCTGAAGAAGGACCGTATAGGCATGCCACTTGTGATTCGGGTCCGCCGCCACCATCACGCTGTCGGCTTGGCTCTCATAGGGTTGAAAAAGGGCCGCGCTCTCGTCGAAGCTCTGTGTGGGCCCGCCCCAGAGAATGTCCGCCGTGGGGTTTCCAGCCTCTGCGCGGAGGCGCTCCAGAACCTCGCCCGTGCCGCCGCGCACCACCGTGACGTTAATGTCGGGCCGGGCTTTCTTGAAGGCGTCCAGTACGGGCCCGGACGTCACCTCCCCGTGCGACGTATAGACGACAAGATCCTCCGCTCGCACCTGCCCGGATGCCGCAATGCCCATCAGCACTGTCGCGGCGACCGCAACCTTCTTCACGTTCAACATGGCCCTCTCCTTCACGGCCGACTTCCTTCGTTCGGCCTGTCCGACCTCGGCATGTGCCTGCCGCGACCAATTCATCCATTGAATTGGTAAATTATGGAAATCGCAAGCCCGAAAATTGGATAGATCAGCAGAACACCTCCGCTTTAAGGTTGCTGTGTCGCAAAAGCGCGCCTAAGATATCATCAATTAAGTGGATTAAACCGGCCCGCGGATCTCAAGGAGTGTTCAGGATTGGCGGATTCATGACCCATGTCGGCAACAACCATGCCGTTTCCGCGAGGCGCAATCGGAGGCTGGCCTTCGAACTCATCTGGCGGGATGGCCCGATCAGCCGGACGGATCTCGTTGCGCGAACGGGTCTCCGGGCGCAGACGATTTCCAACATCGTGCGCGAGTTGCAGGACCGCGATCTGATCCTCGAGAGCGGCCGCTCGGAAGGCGGAAGGGGGGCACCGCAAACCTACCTGAAGATCAATCCGGCCGCCGGGTCGTCGGTGGGCCTCCACCTTGATCGCGACCGTCTAAGCTGCGTGGTCTACGACCTCGCAGGTCAGCCTTTGGCGTTCCGGGAAGACGTCATCGGGTGGACGGATCCGGGCGCCGCTGTCGCCACGATGGAGGCCGCCGTAAGGCTCGCGGTGGGACAATGCGGGGCGGCGGATCTGTGGGGGGTCGGCATAGCCATGCCGACCCTGCAGGACGCGGAATTCGACGAGTATGTCGGCAGCCCGGGATGGCAGGCGTGGAGCGGCTTCCCAATCGCCGACCGGCTGCAGGCCCTCACCGGCCTTCCGACCGTGGTCGAGAACGATGCGACCGCTGCCGGGCTTGGGGAGTTGATCACCGGCGCAGGCCGGGGCCTGTCGAACTTCGTCTACATCTTCGTCGGCAACGGACTTGGCGCGGGCATCATCGCGGACGGCCTGCCGTTTCAGGGCGCCTGGAACAATGCTGGCGAGATCGGCCTCTTGTCATGGCCGGAGAACCTCGACGAGCATCCGTCCGGCAAGACGCCGTTTTCCCTAGACGAACTAGCCGATATGCTCGAATGCAGCGTGACCGCGCTGGCCGACCCGGCCTATCTGGCAGACCTTTACGAGAAACGGAACGCCAGCCTGATGCGCTGGCTCGAGCTCAATGGGCGCCGCCTGCGCCTGCTGGCCTCGATCATCGAGAACCTCCTCGATCCCCAGACGATCATTGTCGGCGGGCTTCTCCCGAGCAGCGTCTGCAGCTCCCTTGTGGACCGCGCCTACCCTTTGCAGGCCTCGCCGGCCGCGCGCCGGGACCGCAAGATGCCGCGCCTTCAGGTGGGCAGCCTCGACCGGAAGGCGGCCGCCATTGGGGCCGCCATGCTGCCGTTCATCGTGAACGGCAGCCCCGAGTTCCGGCGGCTGTCACTGGGCCGCGGTCGGGGGCGACCCATCGACGCCGAGAGCCTTTTCGACCATGTCACCGGAAGCGGTGGCGGTAAACCCCTAGACGAAGCGCCGTCCGGGCGCCCGGCGCATGCGCCTGCGGCACCCTGATGGCGCCAAGGGTGAATACGTGATGTCAGTCACTGTCAGAGATAGGAACGAGGTTTGTGCATGAAGCTCGGCGTCATTGGTCTCGGCTACCGCATGGCCGCCGTGCTGGAGTGCTTGGTGAAGGCAGACCCGGACATCCAGGTGGTCGCCTGCGTCGATCCCTCGCCGGCAGGGGCGCCGGGTCTCGGCAGGGCTAGAATAGGGATCGGAACGATGTACGACACGCCGGACCGGATGCTGGCGGCCGAGACGCTGGACCTGCTGCTGGTGGGTTCGCCCAACCATCTGCATCTGGAGCACGTGAGGGCGGGTCTCCGCGCCGGCGTGCGCGTCTTTACCGAGAAGCCTGTCGTGGTCGACGAGAACCAGACCCTTGAGCTTGCGGCGCTGCTCAGGGAGTTCGGCTCCGACCGGGTTCTCGTCGGCTTGGTGCTGCGCTATGCCTCTCTGTACAAGGACCTGCGGGCGGCCCAGCGTGCAGGCCATCTCGGCACTATCGCGTCTATTGAGGCGACGGAGCACATCGCACCCTATCATGGTGCCTTCTTCATGCGCGACTGGCGGCGCTACCAGCGCTTCGCCGGGCCCTACATCTTGGAGAAGTGCTGCCACGATCTGGACATCTACGCGAGCGTTGTCGGGGCCCGTGCGATGACGGTAGCGAGCTTCGGTGGGCGCAAGTCGTTCGTTCCCGAGAACGCTCCTGTCCATCTTTCAAATGCCGAGCGGGAGATGTACCACCGCAAGCCCAGCGGATGGATGGCTAGTGACCATGTCTTCGACGGCGATGCCGACATCATCGATTATCAGACGGCCCTGATCGAGTACGCGAACGGCGCCACCATGGCGTTCCACGCGAACCTCAACGTGCCGGATCAGTTCCGGCGATTCTGCATCGTCGGTTCGAACGGCATGGCCGAAGGCGACTTCATCCGGAACTATTTCCGGGTCCACGACGCGCGCAGCGGCGAGAAGATCCTCGAGACCAGCTATGCCGGGCACGAGCACAACCACTACGGGGCTGATGACCAGATGGCGTTCGACCTGATCGACCATTTTAGGAACAGCACGCCCCTGCCCGTGGGCGTGCTGGACGCGCTCGAGGCTGGCCTCACGGCCATCAAGATCGACGAGGCCCGCCGTACCCGCCGGCTGGTCGACCTGGCGGAGAGCTGGCAGCGCTTTGACGATGCGTTGGGAAGCGCCATGCCGCGCCGCGCCGAAGGCGGATCCTTCTGACATGACCCAGGCAAGAACCGATGCGGGCCAGTGGCGCATCAGGCCTGCCTACCGGCAGGACGAGGCCGCCCTGTTCGACATCTGCCTCAGAACGGCCGATGCCGGGGGCGATGCGAGCGCCCTCTACGGTGATCCGCGCTATCCGGGCCTGATCTGGGCGGTTCCCTACCTGATCCTTGAGCCGTCCCACGCCTTCGTTCTGACGGATGGCGCGCGAACGCTGGGCTATGTGGTCGGCACGCCCGACAGCCTCGCCTTCGAGGAGCGGCTTGAGCGCGAATGGTGGCCCGGCTTGCGCGAAGGATACGCCCTGCGGCGCCCGGAGCGCCCCTCGGACCAGGACATCCTAGGCCGCATCCGCGAACCCGAGAGGACAAGCCCGGACAGGGCCGCCGCCTATCCGGCGCACCTGCATGTCAATCTCCTGCCGGAGGCGCAGGGCCGGGGCTGGGGACGGGCGATGATCGAAGCCGAGATGGCTTCCCTGAAGACGTCCGGCGCGTCGGCCGTCCACCTGGGCGTCAGCCTGGCGAACGAGAAGGTGGTACCCTTCTATAAAAAGCTGGGCTTCCGGGAGATCGCGCGCGATCAGGCCATCATTCTCGGCCGGCCGCTCTAGCTACACGACAGCTAGCCTTAACGCGGCTACCCTAAAAGCGCATAGCGGCCTACCACAGACCTGCTTTTTCAAAGCACCGTGCCTCCCGCGCGGTCTTCAGGGCGTTAGACCACCAGACGAGTTCGTCAGGATCAGTCGCAAACATTTTGTATCAATGTTTCCACTGCCATGCCCAAGTATCACGGATGGAGGGTGGCGTGTTCAAGGGCAGGCATTTTGATCGTTTCGTGATCCTGCTCTGCATCCGGTGGTATCTCGCCTACAATCTCGGCCTGCGGAATCTCGAAGAGATGATGGCTGAGCGCGGCATCTCTGTCGATCACGCGACCGTTCACTGATGGGTTGTCCGATATTCACCAGAGTTGCTGGAGCGGTTTAATCGCCGTAAGCGGGCCGTGACCGGCAAGTGGCACATCGACGAGACCTATATCAAGGTCCGGGGCCGCTGGATGTACCCTTACCGAGCAATCGACAGCAAGGGTGACACGGTTGAATTCTGGTTCAGCGAGCGACGCAATTTGGCTGCTGCCAAACGGTTTCTGCGCAAGTCATTCAAGCGGCATGGTCGGCCCGAGAGGATCGTCATTGATGGCAGCCAAACCAACCATGAAGCGATCTTGTCGTGCGATGCAGAGAGCCGTCTACAGGATGGCTCAAGACGTCCGCTCGCTCCGATTAGGATCCGGCAGAGCCAATTCCTCAACAATCGCATCCAGTAGGATCATCGTGCCGTCAAAAGACGGATTCGCCCGATGCTCGGCTTCAAGTCCACGAACAGCGCTCGTGCGATCCTGGGTGGGATTGAGATGGTTCACATGATGTGGAAGGGGCAGGGGAAGTACGCCCACAGCTCGCAGCTATCCCTCTCCGAGCAGTTCAAGCGGATCGATGCATAGGAGTCTGCCGTTCAATCTGGCATTTCCTTGTCGATCACCCGAAATTGCGACAGAACCGCAGGAAGACACGGGTGGCGCTCATCGGGTCAATCCTCCGCAGCGGTACTGTTGGTCAACAATCCTTTCCAAGCTAGGGTTTAAGGATCGATCCGGGAGGGGATAAGGCGCCGTTCTGGTCGTCTAGCGGCCGAATACCTTTGTCTCACTCCTAAGCCACCAAGCACAGACCAAGGAGGATGCAATCATGCCAGTTATCCGGGTAAATGGGGAGGATTTCTTCGTCAACCTTGACGGACCCGCTACCGCTCCGGTTCTTCTTCTATCAAATTCGCTTAGCTCCGACCTCTCCATGTGGGACGATCAGGTGTCGGCATGGGCCCAACGGTTTCGGGTGGTTCGCTATGATCAGCGCGGGCACGGCGGCACTGTCGTCTCGGCAGAACCATATTCCATGGAGCAACTCGGCCGCGATGCCATCGGCGTCATGGATGCGCTCGGGATCAAGAGGGCGCACTGGTGTGGGCTGTCGCTCGGCGGTATGGTTGGAATGTGGATGCTCACGCATGCTCCAGGACGCATCGACAAAGCGGTGCTCGCCAACACGGCCGCCCACATGGGGCCGGTCGAACTATGGAACGGGCGTATTGAAACAGCACGGCGAGGTGGAATGAAGGCGCTCGTCGAGCCGACGATCGAACGCTGGTTTCCTGAGCACTTCCGACAGGCTGCGCCTGGCACCATGGATCGTATGCGCGCTATGATCCTGCGGACTTCGGTTGAGGGCTATACAGGATGTTGCGCAGCCATCCGCGACATGGATCAACGGACGGCAATCCGCGGCGTCACCAACTCCGTTCTGGTGATCATTGGCTCGCGTGATCCAGCAACAAAACCGGCTGATGGTGAGTTGATCGTATCATCGATCAGGAATGCCAAGTCAGTAACTGTCGACGCGGCTCACATCTCGAATATTGAGCAGCCAGAACTCTTCGCCTCGACGGTAATGAACTTCCTGGCCTGACCGCTAGGATACGACAAATACGGCGTATAGGCCGTTGCGTTCCTGCGATCAGGAGATGCAACGGTCTAGCCAGTCCTCTTCTTCACCCATGTGCAGCTCGCCCGAGATAGAGTTCGGCTGCTCTGTCATCAGCCAGCA
Source organism: Microvirga yunnanensis (assembly GCF_025460875.1). Classification (NCBI taxonomy): domain Bacteria; kingdom Pseudomonadati; phylum Pseudomonadota; class Alphaproteobacteria; order Hyphomicrobiales; family Methylobacteriaceae; genus Microvirga; species Microvirga yunnanensis. Next base: position 12,896 of record NZ_JAMXFI010000100.1, on the reverse strand, counting down.
AACTCGCCGCCTCACCGGCAAGAGCAACCTGTCCTCCATCCAAGATGCAGCCTCGGTCTGAGATCGCAAGCGACTGGCGGGCCCGCTGCTCGACCACGAGCACCGAAACACCGAGGTTCGGAAGCCGGCGGATCAGCTCGAAGGCGTCCGCGACCTTCGCCGGCGCAAGAGCCGCCGTGGGTTCATCAAGGATCATCAGACGCGGGCGCGTCATCAGCGCGCGTGCAAACGCCAGCTGCTGACGCTCGCCGCCTGAGAGACTGCCCGCCCGTGTCCGCTTGCGCTCACCTAGGAGTGGGAACACCTCGAACAATTCAGCAATCCGCTTGCCTTGATCCTTTACCCCGACGACCACCTGCAGGTTCTCAAGGATGCTCAGGGACCCGAACACGTTAGCCACCTGGGGCACGTATCCAATGCCGCGAGCGATGCGAGTCTCGGTTGGATGCGGCGCCAAGTCCGCGCCCTCAAAAACGATACGGCCCTGTACGCGAGGCAAAAGGCCGACAATAGCCTTTGCGAGCGTCGATTTCCCGGCGCCGTTCGTCCCGGCAACCGTCAGGATCTCTCCCTTCTGCAGCGAGAGCGAAATACCGTTGAGGATATCCACATCGGCGTACCCGCCACGAACCTCATCGATTTCCAGTAGCGTCACGAGACACCTCCCAGATACGCTTCCCGGACGAGCGGATTGTCGAGCACTGTCTCCGGCGCACCCTGCGCAAGGACTTTGCCCCGATCCATGACCGCGAGCTGTGGCACGAGCCTGGTCAGCGCCTCGAGGTCGTGCTCGATGATGACAAAGCCGATGCCGCGCGTGTTGAGTTCGGTAATCCGCTCCATGATTTCGCCGATCAGCACCGGGTTCACGCCGGCAAAGGGCTCGTCAAGCAGAATCAGGCGCGGCTCGACCATCAGTGCCCGGCCAAGTTCCAGCAGCTTCTTCTGGCCTCCCGACAGCTTTCCGGAGGGCTGATCCGCCACCGCACTCAGTTTAAGGAAGCGGATCGTCTGATCGACACGCTCAGCGATCGCCCCCTCCTCCTCACGCACCCGACCCGGACGAAAGAAGAGGCCCAACAGGCTTTCCCCTGTCTGCTTCGGAGCCGCCGCCATCAAGTTCTCGCGGACCGTCAGATGTCGGAACTCGCGTGGCACCTGGAATGTTCGGATCATCCCGGCACGGGCTCGCGCCGGAGGTGACAGGTTGTCGAGGGATTGTCCATCCAACCGGATCTGTCCCTCATCGGCGGGAGCGAAACCCGACACGACCGAGAACAGAGTCGATTTCCCGGCCCCATTGGGACCAATAATGCCGAACAGGCTACCGGACTCGATGCTCAGGCGGACGCCGTCGAGGGCGCGGAAGCCGCCGAAGGCTTTGCTGATGTCATGGATCTCAAGACTCATCGCTTCGTATAATCCCCCATGAGACCCTGCGGGCGATACATGATGAACAACACCAAAAGGAGACCGACCGCCCCTATGCGCACCGAGGCCATATCGACTTCGGACACGCCGGGAACGATGTCGCGCAGGAAGCGCGATCCCTCCAAGAAAAGCATCAGGATGGCGGTGCCCACAATCGCACCGGAAACCCGCCCGACGCCGCCCATGATGATCGCCATCCAGACGTAGAACGTCACAAGAGGGATGAACTGATCCGGGACGATGTAGGTGATGTAATGGGCGTAGAATGCGCCCGCGATCCCGGCGAGGGCAGCACCGACCACAAGCACTTGGATCTTGAACCGGGCCGGATCCTTTCCGAGTGCCTGCACGGCCTCCTCGTTGTCGCGGATGGCTTCGATGAGGCGTCCGAACGGCGAGCCCGCGATGCGACGGATGATCCATGCCCCCACGAGGGTGACGGCCAAGACCGTAACCAAGACGGCCAACTGAGCCGCAGATCCCCCCAAGCCTTCGTAGAGCCGCGGGATGCCGGGGATGCCCTGGACGCCGTTTGTCAGCCACCTCTCGCTCGTGATGACGATCCTGACCACTTCGGAGAACCCGAGCGTGACGATCGCGAAATAATCGTCCCGCAGCCGAAGTGACACGAGGCCGAGGGGCCAGGCGGCGAGGCCGGCCAGGGCGGCAGCGGCCGCGAAACTGAAAACCAGTGGCACGCCCTTTAAGGCCAGCAGAGCACTGGTATAGGCCCCGATCGCAAAGAAGCCGACGTGCCCGAAGTTGATCAGGCCTGTCAGGCCATATTGTAGTGTCAGGCCCAGGCTCAGGATCACATATATGAGGGCAATGATGCCAATCGCGATGAAGTAGGCTTCCATCAGCGTGCTCCTTCCAGTCGACCGAACAGGCCCCGCGGCCGTACGAGAAGAACGGCCAGCATGATGATGAAGGCCAAGGCGATCTTGTAGGTAAAGCCGACGAGCGGGGTCGAAACCTCCTGCACCACGCCCAAGATCAGGCCGGCAACTACGGCCCCGACCGGGGACCCGATGCCGCCTAGGATGGCCGCCGTGAAGGCCGGGAGCAGCATCTCCCAGCCGAATTCCGGAGTGACGATCGTCTTGATCCCCAGCATCATGCCGGCGACACCCGCCACGCTCCCCGCGAGCAGCCAGAGTGCGATCATCACACGATCCGGCCGAATGCCCGAGACTCGCGCAAGGTCCCGGTTATCCGCAACGGCCCGCATCTGACGTCCGATGGGCGTCAGGTACAGGATTGCAAAGACGAGCGCGAGAGCTGCGAGAGCCACGGCTGCCAATTGCAGGTCAAGGGGCGTAATCCTGACGCTGCCGAATACGTAGGGACGTGACAGCGGAACCTGGAAGACCTGTTGGCTGTGCCCGAAGGCAACGCCCAGGACAGCCCGAATGAAAAACGCGATGCCGATCGACGCCACCAGCAACGCGACCACGGATCGCTCGGCCAAGCGACGGAACACGGCTAGGTAGGCCAGGAGGGAGATCACGCCGGTCGCGATGATGGCGGCCAAGCCCCCCATCGCGATTGATCCGGTCGCTTTATGGGCTGATAGCGCCGCGTAGGCACCGAAGGTCATGAAGTCGCCGGTGGCGGCGTTCGGAAACCGGGCGATGCCGAACACAAGCGTGATGGACAGGGCCGCCAAGCCGATGACGAGGCCCTGGACAAGACCGTTTACAAGGAGCTGGGCATAGAACATGGATAACCTACAAACGGGGGCCACTCTGCGGAGGGACCCATAGCAGCACCCGGCTCGGTGGCCCGAGCCGGGCGGGGGAGCGGCCGCTAGATCTTAACGACATAGCGGCGGTTGAGCTGACCGCCCTCGATGAAGAAGACACCGAAGTCGGGCGTCACATCGCCGTACTGGTCGAAATCGAGCACCGAAGAAGCACCTTCGAAGTTGATCTTACCCTTCTTCAGCGCCTCCTTGGCCTCCGCATAGGTATAAACCTGCTGCCCCGCGGGGTTGGACACCTCACGGATCTTGGCGTTGATGGCAGCCGTGTCCGTGCCATTGGCCGCCTCGATCGCCAACGCCAGGGCATGAACCATATCCCAGGTCATGGCCGCATACACGTTCGACTGCCCCGGCTGTCCCGTCGCCTTCCGGTAGGCCTCGTCATAAGCCTTGTAGGACGGAGCATTCTCGTTCGAGACCGAGTCGACCGAGATAACTCCCTCGACGACATCCGGACCGACCGCCTTCACCAAGTCGGGGCTAGCGGCCCAACCCGGCATGACCCACTTGACCGGCTGGCCGCTCTGATACCACTCGCGCATGATGATCGTGGTGTCGGCCAGGTACGAGCCGGTGACGATCACATCAGGGTTCGCTGCCAGGACTTTTTGCAGCTCTGAGCGATAGGTCGGCTGGTTTGGCTCGTACACGACATTTTCAACGACCTTGTGGCCCTTGGCCTCCCAGGCTTTACGGAAGCCTTCCGTGTTGCCGATCCCGGAAGCATTGTTGAAGGCCATTGTGGCGGGGCGCTTGAATCCTTCCTTTTCGCAGATCTCCGCGAATGCGCGACCGAAGCGGTCGTTGGTCGCTTGGAACCGATAGGACAGTCCCTTGGCGTTCGCAGGAAGCACGGACAGCGCCGGCGCGCCCGACGTGTTCATGAGGATGATGTTGGCGTCATTGGTCAATGGGACCACCGCGAGCGATACCCCAGACGACCAGGTTCCGAGAATTGCCTGAACCTTGTTGACATCGATGAGCTTTTTGGCCGCTAGGACTGCCGCCTGAGGGTTCGTCTGGGTATCTTCGGAAACAATCTCGATCTTGCGCCCGGCTGCGCCGCCGGCGGCGTTCACCGCCTCGGCTGCCGCAATGATCATCTTCTGCATGCCGGAACCAAACGGGCTGCCGGATCCTGTGACCGGGCAGAGGGCTCCGATGCGGAATGTGCCCTGGCTCTGCGCACGAAGGATGGACGGGGCACCGATCAGCGCCGTAGTGGCGCCAAGTGTACCTATAAATTGCCGGCGGGTGTAGGTCATGTGGGTTCCCTTTCTGGTGCTCTAGGCGTGGAGCTCGTTCTTGTTGGAGTGTCTGCGTTTCGATGTGGCCGGCATCCGCAAGCGTTGGTCTGAAGGTCGGGACGGAGCCAGAGGTGCAGCCGATACCGGCAGCGAAGTCCCGGGACGTGTCAGGAGCGAACGTTCCCGTCTCGGTTGTCAGGAGCCCATTGCGTTACAAGCTTTGGCATCAGCGGACCTGCTCCTGGTGCGCCTTTGCCAGTTCGGCCAGGCTCGTGAACTGAAAGTCGTACCTCGGCGTTTCGCCGGGATCCATAGTGGCTCCGAAGCCCGTCTCCTGCTTGCGCCGGTAGATCCAACATGATGCAAGCCCCATATCGTTGGCCGGCTTGTGATCGTGGAACAGACTTTCCGCCGTGTGAAGGATATCGGTCCTGGCAAGCCCCATACCCTGGAGCTTTTCGAGCATGTACTCGAAATTCCGCAGGCTCGGCTTGTACGATCCAATGTCCTCCGCGGTGAAGATGGCATCGAATTCAACCTGAAGCCGCCGGTTGCTGTAGCTGAATGTCTCATTGTCGACATTCGACAGGATTGCAAGCTTGTAATGCTTTTTGAGATACTGGAGCGCGTCGGCCGAATCCGGAAAAGCCGGCCAGTTGCGAACGGAGCGACCATAGACCACGCAATCCTCGTGGGAGACAGAGACGCCCCATTGCTCGGCGAGGCGTTTGTAGACAATGCTCAAGAGATCCCGGTAGAGCATCGACGGCGTCTGTCGCTGTTGCGACGACTCATGGCGCGCATGAGCCTCCAGGATTTCGTTCCGCGTGAGAGGCCGATCCATCATGCTGGTGAGGGGCTTCAGGGCCTCGACCATCCCGCTTTCCCAGTCAATCAGAGTTCCGTAGCAGTCGAAGGTCAGAACCTTGAAATCGGTGAGACGCATCTTGGCTTTCTCCTATGTTACGCTACTGCGGAGCGATATTGCCCTGGGAAGCGCACTGCCGGCGTGGCCGGGCGCGGGCGCCAGAGGCGGTCCACGCCCGGACGGACGAGTCGTCCAACCCGATCGGCAGGCTCCATCGATCAGGCTGCCAGTTCATCCTTCACGAAGCGTCCTGCCCTCATGATCGCCGGCATGCGCCGCCCTTGGCCAGTGAGGAGCGACAAGTCCTTCAAGGGATCGCCGTCTACGACGATGAGATCCGCATGGGCGCCGGCCTCGACAACACCGAGCTTTCCCTCTTGCTTGACAACCTTAGCAGCGTTGATCGTGGCGGAGCGGATGACCTCGATCACAGGCAGAACCTCACCGCGCAGGATGAACTCATCGGATTGATGCTGGTGCATCTCGCCGAGAAGATCCGAGCCGTATGCCATCATGACGCCTGCGTCGTGCAGGGTTTGAAGGGCAGCAAGGCCCTGGCTGCGCACGTCCTCGATCTTGGCAACCGATTCGGGCGGCAGGCCGAAGGAGGCACCTTCCTTGGCCAGATAATCAAACGTCACATTGGTTGGCACCACATAAGCGCCTTTTTCCTTCGCGAGCCGCGCCGTTTCGGCTGAGATCAGGTTGCCATGCTCGATGGACTCGACCCCGAGCTCTACGGCTCTGCGGATAGCCTCATCTGTGTAAAGATGGGCGGCGACATAGGTTTGCGCGTTGCGTGCCTCCTCGACCGCGGCGCGGATCTCGTCTGCGGACAAGCCGAGGAATGCGATCGGATCCGTCGGCGATGACACACCGCCATTGGCCATGATCTTGATGAACTGAGCGCCGGCCTTGATCTCCTCGCGGGCAGCACGGCGAACCTCGTCCACTCCGTCGACGACCCGGCCAAGGGTGCCGGCCTTGTCCGCGTAGTAGTCGACGTTGCGGGCGTGATACCTACCGCGGTAATCGGTGTGACCGCCGGTTTGCGAGAGGGCCTTGCCGCAGATGACGAGACGCGGAGCCTCGATCAATCCCTCCTCGATCGCCATGACGAGACCATGATCGGCGCCACCCAAATCGCGGACGGTGGTGAAGCCACGCATCAGCATCTCGCGCATGATCTTGGCGGAGCGGAGCGCCACGAGTGTGTTCGGCAACTCGGCGTTGGCACCGAGATTGGCGACGGTGGCAATGACGTGAACGTGGCAATCGATCAGGCCGGGCATCAAGGTCTTGCCGGCGAGGTCGATCACGCGGGCGGAAGAAGACGTGATAGGTCCGTCGGATACCTCACGGATCTCGCCGTTCTCCACGAGAACGTTGTGGTCGGCAAGAGCTTCGTTTCTCCGTCCGTCGAGGATGCTGGCGTTCTTGAACAGGATAGCGGACAACGCAGATCTCCTATGAGCAATGGCTTTTACTTGCGGGATTTCGTCAGGGCGGAAATGAGCAGGGGCGTGAAGGAGCGCACGACGGCGACCTGATCCTCACTGGTATAGGCCCCTTCCTGGTCCAGGACATTCAGGGTTCCAAGGATCTCCCCACCCTCCTGCACGGAAACGTTGATGACGCAGCCGAGCCCGAGGCTTTCGATCAGCTCATGGTCGGGAAAAGCCCAGCGGATCGCTTCTTTGTCGCGACCGAGGAAAGTCTGCTTGCGCGTCAGCACGAGATCGCCCCAGGGGGTCAGTCCCATGCGCTTGCGGCCTTGCACCGGGTAGGCTTCCGGCTGGGACGAGTAGACCCGCTCTACCTCCTCGCCGCCCTCGCAGCGCACGAGGATGGTAAAGAGCCGATGGCCGATCAGGTCGCTGATGGCCTTCTCGACGGCACGGTACGCTGCCTCAGGCGAGGCATCCTGCGCAATCGCGTCAGTAACAGAGAGATAGGCTTGAAGCAGTTGGTTGTTCATACGACTGGAGCTTTCTGTGAGCGTTCAGGGAGGAATCCGTCAGGACGTAACGTTAAAACGATGACCAACCCGATCCCGACGGCTATCTCGCGAAGGGCGGCAGCTTGCAGGGCCGTTACCCCAGGAGCGACTTCGGCAAGGAACCGTGTCGCCTCGAGGAAGGCGACGAGAAGATATGCGCCGAGCACCGCACCCGCGGGGCGAGCGTTTCCACCGGCCGTGACTGCAAGAAAAATATAGATCGTGATCAGTGGCTGGAATTGATCCGGGGCGACGTAGCTCGTGTAGTGGCCGTAAAGCGCACCCGCTAGACCTGCAATGGCAGCTGCGAGGGAAAAGGCCTGAGCCTTGAAGCGCACGATGCTTTTGCCTGCCACCGAGGCAACCGTCTGGTCCTCCCGGACAGCGCGCAACGCTCGCCCCCAAGGAGATGCGAGAAGCCTGCGTTGAAGCCCATAGACCAGGATAACGGCCGCGACGGTGATCAATAGGGTTCCGAGATGGAACCAGACCCCCGTATCACGGGCGATCATGACCGGAACGCCGGAAATGCCATCGGTGCCGCCGGTGAGCCAGACCTCGTTCGAAGCCACGATGCGCACGATCTCTGCAAAGCCGAGCGTCACGATCGCGAGGTAGTCATCACGCAGGCGAAGCGTCGAGAAGCACACCAGCAGGCCGGCGAAGCCTCCAGCTAGCACGGCCGTGAAAACCCCGACCACGATCGGCGTGTGCTCCCATGTGGTGAGCATCGCCGAGGCATAGGCACCGACCGCAAAGAACCCAGCAAGGCCAAGATTGACGAGCCCCGCCAATCCCCAAGACAGCATGAGGCTCTGCGCCAACAGCGCGTAGATCGAGCCGACGACGAGCATAAACAGGATATAGGTCAGCATGGTGTCAGCCCGCCTTGCTACCGAGGAGACCTGAAGGCCGGATCACGAGCACCACAAGGATCACGATGAAGCCGACAGCGAGGCGGTACGCGGGAGCCAGCGCAAGCACCGTGAACTCTTCCACGATGCCAATGACGAAGGCTCCCGCGACGGCCCCGGGAATGCTTCCGAGCCCACCCAGAACTGCGGCGGCGAACACCGAGAGGAGCACGCGCCCGCCCAGAAGAGGGTCGATGGACGTGTCCAGGCCAATGAGCGTGCCTCCGACGCCACACAAGCCGCTGCCGACCGCGACCGTGACCAGCGCGATCAAGCGAGGGTTGATCCCTTTCAAACGCGCCAGGTCGGCATTGTCGGCCACCGCTCGCATCGAGCGGCCGAGTGACGAGAATGACAGAAAGGCCCAGACCGCAACCATGATCGCAAGAGCGAAGATGAAGTTGGTGATCTGCTGCGGCCCGATCCGGATCGGGCCGAAGACGAGGTCGCGAGCCAATGGAAGGTCGAACGCCCTTAAATCGTTGCCGAAGAAAAAGCGAACAACGTTCTCGATCACCATCGCCATGGCAAGCGATCCGATGGCTTTCATCAGCGCCCCGCCCCGTCCAAGTCGTTCCAGCGCGCCGTACTCGAGCGCCGCCCCGAGGATCGCCGCGCCCACGAAGGCTACGACGATCGCCGCGACGATCGGAAGTCCAAAAGTGACGTTCGCGACCCAGGCGATGTATGCGCCGGCCGTAGCCAGCGCACCGATCGCAAAATTCGGGAACCGCAACACCGCGAAGATGGCGCTGAAGCCGAGCGCCGGAATTGCCAGGAGCGCTCCAGCGATCACGCCGTTGACAAGGGCTTGGAGGACCGCGTCGACCATCACGCAATCTTCAGCAAGGTGATCTTACCGCCCTTGACCTGCTCATAGCGGAATTTGGCATCGGTGATGTCGCCGATGTCGGTGAAGTCGCAGGGGCCGGAAGCGCCATCATAATCGACCTTCTTGCCATCGGCGATCAGCTTCAGTCCGTCGACAGCGGTTTCGACGCGCTCTCCGCCGCCCTGCGATACCTTGCGCACGTTGTCCTTGATAATGGTGCCGGTGTCGCCCTTGCCGACCGCCATGGCCATAGCGATCAGATTAAGATGGTCGTAGACTTGGCAGCTATACGTGTCGGGTGAGTCGACGCCGAGGAGACGTGACACGTTCTTGTAGGCGTTGCTGCCTTCGGCAGGAGACGGAGACAGGGTGTAGATGCCCTCGCTCACATCCGGCGGAAGCGCGTCCACAAGCTGCTTGTTCACGGAATAACCGAAGCCGAACAGGCTGCCGCGATAGTTGGCGCGGTAGAGATCGCGGACGAGCACGGCGGTATCGTTGGTATAGCCGCCCATCACGATCGCATCGGGCTTGCCGCGCAGCACCTGATCAACCTCGGTGCGCAGGGTTGTCTTCTTGTCATCGTAGATCAGCGAGGTTGTTTTTCCGCCAGCCGCCGTGACGGTCTTGGTCAGCGCCGCAAACTGCGAGTCGGTGAAGGGCGTCTGCGGCGAGACAAACGCCACGGTCTTGGCGTTGGCGCCAAGTGCAAATTCTCCGAACTTGGTGCCTTGCAGGGTCGTGGTTGGCTGCGTTCGGATCAGAAAACCCTGGTGGGGGAGTAGGGTGATAGGTTCCGCGCCGGAAACAGTCGAGAGGAACACGCCGGACTGTGAGCATACCGGCACAACTGCCGTAGTGACCGCAGAGGCCCAGGTGCCGATGATGGCGGAGACCTTGTCGATGTCGATGAGCTTGCGCGCGGCGCGCAGACCCGCTTCGGGGCTGGTCTGGTCGTCTTCCGAGATGATGAGCAGTTGACGTCCGAGAACGCCGCCTGCTTTGTTGATCTCGTCGGCAGCCTTCTTCACAGTAGTCGCCATGGACGGGCCGTAGGAGCCTCCCGAGCCGGTGAGCGGCGTCAACGTTCCGAGCTTGATAGGACCGGGCTGTGCCCGCAAGATCGCCGGCATTGCCACCGTTCCGGCGAAGGCGACGCCAGCGCCGAGGATATGTCTGCGCGAGATATCTGTCATGATACTGTCCTCTTCAGTGACGCGGGAGATTGGCCTGCTGGCTCACCCCGGTTGGTTTGGTGGCTCGTCCGCCCAGGAAAAGCCGGCGGATATCGGGATCGTTGGCGACGGTTTCGGCCGGTCCATCAAGGTGATTTCGTCCATCAACGAGTACATAGGCGCGGTCGGAGACCTCGAGAGACTCAAGCGCGTTCTGCTCGACCATGAGAATCGCTATGCCCTCATTGGCGATGCTGCGGATGTACTCGAAGAGCTCGTGCGCTGCCTTCGGACTGAGACCCGCCGTAGGCTCGTCGAGCAGAAGTGCGCGGGGCTTGCCCATGAGAGCCATCGCCATGGCGAGGATCTGGCGTTGTCCGCCTGACAGGCTCTTGGCCGAAATTCGGCGCTTGTCGAACAGCATCGGAAATCGTGCGTAAGCCTCTTCCATCCGCCTTTTTGCCGAGCTGCGCTCAAACAGGCAGCTGACCTCAAGATTCTCTGCGATCGTGAGCGATCCAAAAATATTGCGCTCCTGCGGCACGAAGCCGAGACCTGCCTTCGCGATGGCCTGCGGCGACTGACCGGTGATGTCGTCGCCCCCGATCAAAACCTTACCCTGCGACGGGGACAGCAATCCGGAGATCAGCTTCAGCGCAGTCGACTTACCGGCGCCGTTTGGTCCGATAATGGTGACAACCTCGCCTGTGTCCGCGCTCAGGGCTACACCCTTCACGATATGCTCGGCCGAGGCATAGCCGCCGACGATGCCTTCGACATCCAACAATCTCATCGGCGTCCTCCAAGGTACGCATCCTGAACGTCGCGGTTTTCTCGCACGTCGTCGAAGGTTCCTTCAGCAAGTGTCCGGCCCTGCGCCATGACGATCACGCGCTTGCAGATGCGCTCAATCAGCGCCATGTCGTGCTCGATGAGCAGCACCGTCATGCCCTCGGATACGAGCGCAAGCAGATGGTCGCCGATTTCCTCCCCGAGCGTGGGATTCACGCCGGCTGCCGGCTCGTCGAACAGAATCATGCGAGGCTCGGCCATCAGGGCTCGCCCAATCTCCAGGAGCTTCTTCTGCCCCCCGGAGAGAGCCGTCACCTTGTTGTCGATAACGTGAGACAGCCGCAGACGCGCAGCGATGGACAAGGCTTTCTCCGCTAGTTCCGCCTCACGCTGTCGCGCACTCGCCGACCCAGCCAGGGCGGCACCGATCCGTTCACCAGGCTGTTGCGCGCCATAGACCATCAGGTGCTCGAAGACCGAGAGCTTGGGAAAACCGCGTGCGATCTGAAACGTCCGAACAAGCCCGAGCCGGGTGATTTTGTGAGGGCTTAAGCGCTCGATGGAGTGGTCCAGGAATCTGATGGATCCGGAATTTGCCCTGTAGAGGCCGGAGATGACGTTGAACATCGTCGTCTTTCCGGCCCCGTTCGGCCCGATCAGTCCGGTCACGACTCCAGGTTCGACGTGAAACGACGCCCCGTCCAAGGCCTTCAGTCCTCCAAAGGCGATACGGATCCCGTCAACGGCCAAGGGATATGTCGATGTATTATGGGTCGCTGCCATGGATGTCTTTGCGTGTGCATGCACGTTCATCGCCCTCTCATCGCTCCCTGATGCCGTGGCGCGGCCGAGGAAATTTCACCGTCAGCTAGGCTCTGCTTCGAATCGGCTGAACCTACGGGGTGTTCATCATTCTTCAGCATGAACTCACGACGCATCTTCTCTTTCCAGAAATTGAGCAGCGCTTCGAAGTAGACCGGATCGTCTCTCGTGGCGGATTGAGCGATCATCCCGCGGATCAGGCACATCGTCGCGTTCATCAGGACGAGCGCATGCTCGACCTCGACGCCAACCTGCCCTGCGAGTTCAGCCCACACGGAGTTGAGGCCTGCGTGAAATTCCTGGACGACCGGAATGATAGCCGAACGGAACGTCTTGTTGTGCCGCGCCTCAGGCAAATACTCCATTGTGACGTAGAACAGGCGGTCGTTCATCATCTGCCACAGGTAGTCGACGATCTTGTCGGACGTCCCTCCAGATTGACGTATTCCCTCGGCCATTTTGTGAAGGCCGGTCGTCGCATCGCGTAGTTGATGGGAGATTGCCGCCGCAATGATTTCCTCTTTCGAGCTGAAGTGATGCGTCAGTGCACCTCGCGACACTCCGGCAGCCTCGGCGATGTCGGATGTCGACATGCGGTAAAGCCCACGGTCATGCAGCAGATCGATCGTCGCGTTGAGCAGCTTGAGCGTTGTGTCGGCAGTACGCTCCTGCTGTGTTTTCCTCCGGCTGCGGGGCTTCATTCCGGTTCTCCCGTGGCGTTGGAGACTGGCACCGGAATTACAAACAAACAAGCCTGTTTGTTTGTCAGACGTGCCGAACTTTCGTATGATTTGCCTCGGTAATAGGCATGCTGACTCCTTACCCTGCACCGCAAGTCTGCGTTCAACAATTTGTGATAGGATAATATAGCATAGGCCTAGAAGGTGGATTGATGACTCCCTCTCCGCTGTGGAGAGAGAGAAACCCAAGCCCTGACCATAATCCCGCATGCGACGGGAACGGGCTCCGAGGTGAGCGCGACCATTCTTTTTCGCGGCATTCTTCCAGCCAGGGGGACAACGCGGTCGCACTCCCCTCAGATATCACGCGC
>NZ_JAMXFI010000010.1:112256-126823 GCF_025460875.1 Microvirga yunnanensis | reverse complement strand
GGGCCGCGTCAGCGACCCGAAGGGCCACGCCAGTGAAAAGTGGATCCGGTTTTCGCTGGCGCGGCCCGCTGGGTCCGTTCTGACCGATGCTCTCATTCAAGAAGAAAGCATCGGATGGATCCCAAAATTGCAAGTCCACTTTTGGGTCCGATGCTTGAGAGCATCGGATCCGATGCTCTAGTGCCGCGACCGTCCGGATCAGCCTTGGATGAAGGCCAGGACGTCGTTGTTGAACCTTTCGGCCTCGAGCTGCGCCAGACCGTGCGCACCGCCGGCATAGACCTTCAAGGTCGCATTGGACACGATCTTCGACGAGATCATCGCCGACGCGACGATCGGAACGATCTGATCGTCGTCCCCGTGGACGATGAGCGTCGGCACGTCGAACCTCTTCAGATCCTCCGTCAGATCGGTCTCCGAGAATTGCTTGATGCAGTCGTAGGCAGGCTTGATTCCGGCCAGCATGCCCTGCAGCCAGAAGTTCATGCGGATTCCCTCCGAGATCTTGGCACCCTGGCGATTGTAGCCGTAGAACGGCATGCTGAGATCGTAGAAGTACTGCGAGCGGTTCTCGTAGGTGTTCTTGCGGATGTCGTCGAAAACCTCGATCGGCAGGCCTTTCGGGTTGGCCTCCGTCTTCAGCATCAGGGGCGGGATGGCCCCGACCAGCACGATCTTGGCGACCCGCCGGGTTCCGTGCCGGCCAATATAGCGGGTGACCTCGCCGCCGCCGGTCGAATGCCCGATCAGAATGATGTCCCGCAGGTCGAGCTCTTCGATGAGGGCCGCGAGGTCGTCCGCGTAGGTGTCCATGTCGTTGCCGGTCCAGGTCTGGGCCGAGCGTCCATGACCGCGCCGGTCATGCGCGACGACACGATAGCCGCGTTCGCCGAAGAACATCATCTGCACGTCCCAGGCATCCGCATCGAGCGGCCACCCGTGCGAGAAGACGATGGGCTGTCCGGAGCCCCAGTCCTTGTAGAAGATTTCGGTGCCGTCCCTTGTCTTGATCGTGCTCATGGCTTGCTCCTGACGCCCCACTGGAATCGGGCTTCATTGTCGCGCGCACGGCGGCGTGGCCGACGGCGATGGCCCCTTCGCTTTGCAACACACCGGATGCGGGATACTGAAACCGGAACGGGAAGACGCAACCTGATCGCCGGAGGGATGGAACGTCCCCGGCGATTCTTCACACAGGTTATTCTGACAAGGCGGACCCTCTATGACAAGGAAGGGCGCCGCTCAGCTTTTAGGCAACCGGACCCGTCTGACGATTTCCGCCACCACGGCCGGATCGGCGACCGTGGAGGTATCGCCGTGGTTCTCGTAATCGCCGGCGGCAATGCGCGTGAGGATGCGGCGCAGGATCTTGCCCGAACGGTTCTTCGGCAATTGCGGCGCCCATTCGATCCTGTCCGGCGTGGCGATCGGGCCGATCCGGGTGCGCACGACCTGGACGAGCTCGCGACGAAGCTCGTCGCTCTCGGCAACCCGCTCCTTGAGGGTAACGAAGGCGAAGATGCCCTGCCCCTTGATCTCGTGCGGCATGCCCACCACGGCGGCCTCGGCGACCGACGGGTGAGACGCCAGGGCGGACTCGACCTCGACGGTGCCGAGCCGGTGGCCCGAGACGTTGATCACGTCGTCCAGGCGGCCGGTGATCCAATAGTCGCCATCCGCATCGCGCCGGGCGCCGTCGCCGGTGAAGTAATATCCCGGGAAGGTGCTGAAATAGGTTTTCAGGAAGCGCTCGCGGTCGCCCAGGATCGTGCGGGCCTGTCCAGGCCAGGAATCGGCGAAGCACAGATTGCCCGCGCCTTCGCCTTCGACGATGGTCCCGTCGCTGCCGAGCAGCACGGGCCGTACGCCGAAGAAAGGCTTCGTCGCCGACCCAGGCTTCAGGTCCGTGGCGCCCGGCAGCGGGCACAGGAGGACGGCACCGGTCTCCGTCTGCCAATAGGTGTCGATGATCGGGCAGCGCCCTCCTCCGACCACCTCGTGGTACCAGAGCCAGGCTTCCGGATTGATCGGCTCGCCCACCGAGCCCATGACCCGCAGGGACGACAGGTCATGCCTGCGCACCGGGCCTTCCCCGTCGCGCATGAGAGAGCGGATGGCGGTCGGTGCGGTGTAGAAGATGTTGACCCTGTAGGTCTCGATGATCTGCCACCAGCGAGAGGAGTCCGGCCAGGTCGGGACGCCCTCGAACAGCACGATGGTGGCGCCGTTCGCCAGCGGCCCATAGATCAGGTAGGTATGGGCCGTCACCCAGCCCACATCCGCCGTGCAGAAATGGATGTCGCCGGGGTGGTAGTCGAACATCGCCCGGAAGCTTGAGGCCGCATGGACGAGATAGCCCCCGGTGGTGTGGAGCATGCCCTTCGGCTTGCCGGTCGATCCCGAGGTATAGAGCACGAACAGCGGATCCTCGGCACCGACCTCGACCGGGGGACAATCCGCCGAGGCTTCGGCGAGAGCCTCGTCGTACCAGCGGTCACGGCCGGCTATCATGGGAACGTCGCGCCCGGTTCGGCGCACCACGAGCACATGCTCCACGAAGGCAAGGCTTGCGAGCGCCGCGTCCGCGTTCCGCTTGAGCGGGACATGCTTGCCGGCCCGCAACCCCTCGTCCGCCGTGATCAGAACCCGGGAGCGGCAATCCTCGATGCGCCCGGCCAGCGCCTCCGCCGAGAACCCGCTGAACACCACCGAGTGCACCGCGCCGATCCGGGCGCAGGCCAGCATGGCGGCGATGGCCTCCGGCACCACCGGAAGGTAGACGCTGACGAAATCGCCCTTCCTGACCCCGAGCGCCTTCAGGGCGTTGGCCAGGCGGGAGACCTCCTGCTTCAGATTGTTCCAGGTGACTGTCCGGGTGTCCCCCGGAGTGTCGCCCTCCCACAGGATGGCGGCATCGCCGCCGCGGTCGCGGGCGTGGCGGTCGAGGCAGTTGGAGGATGCATTCAGCGTTCCGTCGGCGAACCATTCGATGGTGACGTCGCCGGGCGAATAATGCGTGTTCTTCACCCTCGTGAAGGGCTTCCCCCAATCGAGGATCTGCGCCTGCTCGCGCCAGAAGCCCTCCGGGTCGTCGAGGGAGCGGCGATACAGATCCTGATAAGCCTGCGCATCCACATGGGCGCTCGATTTCAGGGCGGCGGGAACGGAGAAAACGGGTTGTGTCATCGGAGGCTTGGTCTCTGGAACTCTGGCTCGGCAAGAGCCGGGACAAGCGGAGAAGTCGCGCCGTCAGATGCTTCGAATGGTCCTTTTAGTCAATCGTTTTGTTCGTTATTCAGAACATGACTGCCATGACAAAAGAAAAGGCGGCCTGCACGGGCCGCCTTTCCAAAAGATCGGATGGGCTGGATTACTCGATCGACAGGGCGACGAAGCGCACCTCGCCCTGGGCGTTTGCCACCAGGAGCAGGGCGGACTTGCGGCCCTGGGCCTTGAGGTCGTCGATCTTCTTGGTCACGTCGGCCGGGCTCGTGACCGGCTCCTGGTTGACCTCGACGATAACCTCGCCGGCCTGGATCCGCTTGTCCGACGCATTCGAGTTCGGGTCGACCCGGGTGATGACCACGCCTTTGAGGTTGTCCTTCAGGCTGAACCGACGGCGAAGCTCGTCCGTCATGCCGGACATGTTGAGGCCGAGGGCCTGACGGGTCGCGGTCGGCGGCTCGGTCGAAGGCTGCTGCAGGCTGGCCTGCTTCTCGGTATCCTCGAGCCGGCCCAGGGTCACCTGCCTGGTCATCTCCTGGCCCTTGCGGACGATGGCCACGTCGACGGCCTTGCCGACCGGGGTCGAAGCCACGATCCGCGGCAGGTCGCGGGAATCCTTGACCTCCTTGCCGTCGAAGCGGACGATCACGTCACCGACCTCGAGGCCCGCCGGCTTGGCCGGACCCTTGTCGTCGATGCCGGCGATCAGGGCGCCGCGGGCCGTGCCGAGGTTCAACGCCTCGGCGGTTGCATCATCCACGTTCTGGATGCGCACGCCGAGCCAACCGCGGCGGGTCTCGCCGAACTGGCGCAGCTGATCGATGACCGGAACGGCCGTCGAGGCGGGCACGGCGAAGCCGATGCCGACCGAGCCGCCGGTCGGCGAGAGGATGGCCGTGTTGATGCCGATGACCTCGCCGTTCATGTTGAAGAGCGGGCCGCCGGAATTGCCCTTGTTGATGGAGGCATCGGTCTGGATATAGTTGTCGTAGGGGCCGGACTCGATGTTGCGGCCGCGGGCCGACACGATGCCGGCCGTCACCGAACCGCCGAGCCCGAAGGGATTGCCGATGGCCATCACCCAGTCGCCGGGGCGGATGGATTCCGAGTCGCCGAACTTGACGGCCTTCAGGGGCTTGTCGGACTTCACCTTCAGAACGGCGAGGTCCACCTTGGAATCCTTGCCGACGATCTCGGCCTTCAGGCGCGTGCCGTCAGGGAAGATCACGCTGATGTCGTTGGCATCGCCGATCACGTGGTTGTTCGTCACGACGATGCCAGACGGATCGATCACGAAGCCGGAGCCGAGCGAGTTCGAGCTGCGCGGCCGTGAGGGAGTGCTGTCTCCGTTGCCCCCCTGCCCACGGCGGTTGAAGAACTCCTCGAAGAGGTCCTCGAACGGGGTTCCGGGCGGCAGTTGAGGAAGGGTCCGGTTGCGGGCCTCCACGGTGGTCGAGGCCGAGATGTTGACCACGGCCGGGGTCACCTCATCGGCGAGATCGGCGAAGGATTCGGGCGTCGCGCGCGCATAGGCGGGCAGCGGCATGGCGGCCGTCGCGACAACCGTGAAGACCGCGAAGCAGGACGCGGCCAACCGGCGCAGGGGACGCTGGGGCAGCGCCGTCGTGGAAGGCGCCAGCGCATTCGTGGCTGTGTTCATCGAAAACCCTCTCTCGGAGAATAGCCATATAGATTGGTATTTGGCCCCGCCATTCAAGCGGATATTGCGGCGGAAGCTTGGCCTCAAGCCACGGATCCGACAAGGGATTCCACTTTCGGAACCGATCGGATCCTCCGTCGGGAGCGAGCCGCCCCGTTTCGCCGACCCGGGACGCCACGGCCCGGGCTCTCAGCTGAATTGCCGCACCAGCCAGATCACCCCGAGCCCGATGACGGCCGATATGATCCCGACGATCCGCATCTGATCGCTCGGGCTGTGGGCCGCCTCGTACATGGCCCGGCGCATGCCGTCAGGAAAGGCCGCAAACAAGATGCCCTCGACCGCAAGAGCGAGGCCGAGGGCTGCAATCAAGTCCATCATCAGGGATCATTGGGCTGGAGCCGGCTGGGCCGGCGCGGGGGCGGGCTGCGTGGCGCCTCCGCCGTTCCGTCGACCGGCCGGGTCGTTGAAATAGCGGAAGAAATCGGAATCCGGGCTCAACACGAGCCGGGTATCGCCCGACTTCAGACCCGCTTCATAGGCTTGCATCGAACGATAGAAGGAGAAGAACTCCGGATCCTGCCCGAAAGCCTCCGCCAGGATACGGTTGCGGTCCGCATCGCCCTGGCCGCGCAGCTCCTCGGCCCGCTGATTGGCCTCGGCCCGGATGATCGTCGCCTCGCGTTCGGCCTTGGCCCGAATGGTCTGCGCCTGCTGCTGGCCGTTGGCGCGAAGGTCGGCCGCCTCGCGCTCACGCTCGGTGCGCATGCGCTGGTAGACCGCCTGGCTGTTCGCTGCCGGCAGATCGACCCGGGTGAGGCGCACGTCGATCATCTCGATGCCGAGGCTCGCCGCCTGACGGTTCACGTCCGCCTGAATGCGGTTCATCAGATCCGCACGCTCGGTGCGAACGATGGCGTCGCGGGACGCGCTCGCCAACGTGTTACGCATGACCGAGTTGGTGAAGCTCTGCAGGCGCTGGTTGGCCAGCGCGATGTTGCCGACGGCCTGGTAGAACCGCAGCGGATCGACGATCCGGTATCGGGTGAAGGCGTCGACCTCAAGGTTCTGCCGGTCGGCCGACAGAATGGTCTGGACCGGCAGGTCGAGATCGAGCACGCGCTTCTCGAAATAGGTCACCGTGTCGACCAGCGGCAGCTTGAACTTCAGGCCAGGCTCCGAGATGGCCGACTGCACCGCGCCGAAACGCAGCACGAGCGCATACTGGGTCTGCTGCACGATGAAGGTCGCGCTGTAGAGGACGATGGCCGCGAGGACCAGGCCGATCAGGGCGACCGTGCGAAGAGTCGAAGCGTTCATCGCGTGGCTCCCTGCGGGTTGGCGGCATTGCCCTGCGGCTGCGGGCGCTGGATCTGCTGATTGAGAGGCAGGAAGGGCACGACGCCCTGGCCGTTCTGGTCGACGATGATCTTCTCGAGCCCGCCGAAGACCCGCTCCATGGTTTCGAGGAAGATGCGCTCGCGGCTGATGTCGGGAGCCTTGCGGTATTCCTCGTAGACCTGGCGGAATCGCGCCGCCTGACCGGTCGCGTCGGCCACGGACTGCTCGCGATAGGCTTCGGCCTGCTGCACCGTGCGCGACGCCTCGCCTCGGGCCTCGGGAACGACCCGGCTCGCGAAGGCTCCCGCCTCGTTCTGGACGCGCACCGCGTCCTGCTGGGCGGCGTTCACGTCGAAGAAGGCCTGTCGCACCTCGGACGGAGGCTGGACGGCCTGAAGCTGGACCACGTTGATCAGGACGCCCGCGCCATAGGCATCGAGCGCCTCCTGCATGATCTGGCGGACTTCCTGAGCGACGCTGGCCTGCTCCGTGGTCAGGATCGCCTGGATGTTCCGGCGGCCGATGACCTCGCGCATGGCGCTCTCGGCCACGGACTTGATGGTGCCGTCGGGATTCTGAAGGTTGAAGACGTAATCCTGCGGACGGGCGGGGTTGATCTGCCAGACCGCATCGAAATCGATGTCGACGATGTTCTCGTCGGCGGTCAGCATCAGGCTTTCCTCGATCACGTCGCGGGCGCGCCCCTGCCCCGTCGGCGTGGAACGGTAACCCACCTCGACCCTCTGCTGGGCGGTCACGTTGGGCTTGATCACCCGGCCGATCGGATAGGGAAAGTTGTAGCGCAGACCTTCACCGGAGGTCCGGGTGTACCTCCCGAAGATCATGTTGATGCCGACCTCGTTGGGCCGCACCGTATAGAAGCCGGTGAGCAGCCAGACGGCGATCACGCC
Organism: Microvirga yunnanensis; assembly: GCF_025460875.1. Lineage (NCBI taxonomy): Bacteria > Pseudomonadati > Pseudomonadota > Alphaproteobacteria > Hyphomicrobiales > Methylobacteriaceae > Microvirga > Microvirga yunnanensis. The sequence continues at coordinate 119,686 of NZ_JAMXFI010000010.1, read as the reverse complement.
GAGAACGAGAATGATCAGGCCCCTGCCCCCCATGGAGCCGCCGGGGATGAAGTCTTTCAGGCGATCCTGGCTGCGGCGCAGAATATCTTCCAGGTCCGGGGGCGTTCCATTGCCCTGCGGCCCGGAGCCCCAAGGGCTCTTGCCGCCTCCCGATCCGCCGCGCTGACCCCAGGGGCCGCCGCCGCCGCTTTGGTTGCTCCAAGGCATAGGACGCCTTTCCTCACTTATGATTGGCCGGCCGACACAGCCGTTGAGATCCCGAGACGGTTGTGGGTGTTGCCTCTTCCGCCTGTCAAGCCTGCGAATTGGGGATTAAAGGGAGCTTCGTCAACCTTGGACAAGGTCAGGGACGCCTTTCGAGATCAATAAAGGTAAACGGATGCTCGTCGTCGGGTGCCTTCGGGTGATCCTCCCGCCTCGTCTCGCGAAACCGTGATCGATCGAACTCGGGGAAGACGGCGTCGCCCTCCGGGGCGGCGTGAACCTTCGTCAGGAATATGCTCTGCACGTGCGGCAGGGCGAGCGCATAGATCTCAGCGCCCCCGACCACGGCGATGGCCTCGGCCTCCATCCTGGCGGCAATCTCGGCGCCTTTGGCGCCCGCCTCCTCCCAGGTGTGGACCACGTGCACGCCCGCGGCGGAAAAGCCGGCATCGCGGGTCAGCACGATCGTCTCGCGCCCCGGCAGGGGTTTGCCGATGGACTGGAAGGTCTTGCGCCCCATGATCATCGGCTTGCCCATGGTGAGCCTGCGGAAGCGCCCGAGATCGGTCTTGATGCGCCACAGGAGATGATTGTCCCGCCCGATCACGCCGTTTTCGGCGACCGCGACGACGAGGATAAGGGGAAGGGTCATGGCTCCTCCGCCAAGTGTCGCAAGGCCTCGCCCGTGACCCGCTGCACGGTCCATTCATCCATGGGAACGGCCCCGATGGAGCGATAGACCTGCAGGGCCGGCTCGTTCCAGTCGAGGACCCACCATTCGAGGCGCGCCAAGTCCTCGTCGATGCAGCGGCGGGCAAGATGCCTCAGCAGCGCCTTTCCGATTCCGCGGGACCGGAAGGCCGGCCGGACGAAGAGATCCTCCAGATAGATCCCGTGCCGGCCGCGGAAGGTCGAGAAGTTGTAGAACCAGAGGGCGAAGCCGGCCGCCTCCCCGTCCCATTCCGCGATATCCGCGAAGACCCGCGGGGCGGGGCCGAAAAGCGCCTTCGCGATGTCCGCCTGCGTCGCGTCGACCTCGTGGGCCAGCCGCTCGTATCCGGCGAGGTCGCGGATGAAGTTGAAGATCGCCGGAGCATCGCGCTCTTCGGCCTTGCGGATGACGAGACTCATGCGGCTGTTGTGTCGCAAGTGATCCTTGCTGTCGAGCTTATTCGGCTTCGTCGTCCGCCTGAACGCGGCGGGGCGAGCCCCATTCCGCCAGAACGGCGTTCATGTCGTCGAGGACGAAGAAACGGGCGCTCTCCTGGTCGTAGCCGTCGTTGAGCAGATCGTCGTAATCCGTGAGCCTGTGGCGGATATAGGACGTGAGCGACAGCCATGCGGCCGTCTCGGGCGAAGCGCCATGCAGGCCGCGGCTGCCCAGGGCATGGTCGGTGACGGCCTCGAACTCGTGCCGCGGAATGCGCGGGGCCAGGATGCGGACCGCGCCCTCGATGGCCTCGCGCCGGCTCATGCCGCGTCAGACCGCGACGGGCGCCTTGATGGCCGGATGCGGGTCGTAATCCTCGATGGCGATGTCGTCATAGGTGAAATCGAAGAGCGAGCGGACGGACGGGTTGAGGCGCAGCTTCGGCAGGTGCCTCGGCTCCCGGGAGAGCTGGAGGCGCGCCTGCTCCAGATGGTTGAGATAGAGATGCGCGTCCCCGAAGGAATGGACGAAGTCGCCGGGCTGCAGGCCCGTGGCCTGGGCCATCATGTGCGTGAGCAGGGCGTAGGATGCGATATTGAACGGAACGCCCAGGAACACGTCCGCCGAGCGCTGGTAGAGCTGGCAGGAGAGCCGCCCCTCCGCGACGTAGAACTGGAACAGGCAATGGCAGGGCGCGAGCGCCATCTTGTCCAGATCCGCCGGGTTCCAGGCGGAAACGATCAGGCGGCGGCTGTCGGGATTGCGGCGGATCTCATCGAGCACCCAGCGGATCTGGTCGACGGTGCCGCCGTCGGGCTTGGCCCACGAGCGCCACTGCTTGCCGTAGACGGGACCGAGATCCCCGTTCTCGTCGGCCCACTCGTCCCAGATCGAGACGCCGTTCTCCTTCAGGTAGCCGATGTTGGTGTCGCCCTTGAGGAACCACAGCAGCTCATGGACGATGGAGCGCAGATGGAGCTTCTTGGTGGTGACGAGCGGAAAGCCCTGGCTGAGATCGAAGCGCATCTGGTGACCGAAGACCGAGATCGTCCCGGTTCCGGTCCGGTCGTCCTTGCGGACGCCCTCGTCCATGATGCGGCGGATGAGATCGAGATAGGCTTGCATGGGGTGCTCCTCGCCTGATCATAGGGCAGCGCAGCGCCGCCGCCGAGTCGGGACTTTTCCATTCCTGTGAATCGGTTAACCCCCTGAGGGCCACAGGCGACCAGGCGGGCGCGCCGGTGTCTCTGTCACATTTTCATGGACGAGCCGGCGGTTCCCTCTCTTTCAAAATCCGATCGCGGCACCTATATTGAGGGTGTCGGTCGCGAGACCGACTATGGCGATAAACGGCTATCGGAATAAACCCATCGGACCCGGGGGCGGTACCCGGCGCCTCCACCAAAGCCCAGGCTCAGCTTGGGTTTCGGCGGGGGCGAAATAGGATCGACGAGGGCGTAAAGGGTGGACTTTCGCTCGGCATGGTTCCGCCGTTATCGGGCCGAATCTATAGTTGCCAACGACAACTATGCTCCGGTTGCAGTGGCTGCGTAAGCGGTCCCTAAAGCCGAATCAAAGCCCTTGCGGGTAGCACCGTAAGGCGGGGTCCGGAGGCACCTGGCAACAGAAGCCTCCACTTTTGTTTCTGCAAGGGCTCGCTTATGGCCGGTGGTAAAGACCTGATCCGCTACGATCTTCTGGTGCAGGACGCGTTGAAGGGCGTCGTGCGCAAGGTTCTGATCGATGCCAAGGACGGCCTGCCGGGCGAACATCATTTCTACATCTCCTTCCAGACGGATTTCCCCGGGGTTCGCCTTTCGAACCGCCTGCGCGAGAAATACCCTCAGGAGATGACCATCGTCCTCCAGCACCAGTTCTGGGACCTGAACGTCACCGAGCACACCTTCGAGGTCGGGCTGTCCTTCTCGGGCATCCCGGAGCGGCTGCTCATCCCCTTCGATGCCCTCACGGGCTTCTTCGACCCGTCCGTCCAGTTCGGCCTCAAGTTCGACAGCCAGGATGAGGACGAGGAGGACGATGCGGAGGAGGCTCCCGCCGCACCGCAGCCTATCCGAGGCAGCGCGTCCGAGCCGGTCGAGCTGAAGCAGCCCCGCAGGCCCCTGCCCGCGGCGGACACCACGCCTGCTCCCGAAGGAGCGCCCGCGGCGAAAGCCGAGACGGACGACAAGACCGAGTCGCCCGAATCCGGGGCGCCGGGCAGCGCCGAGGTCGTCAGCCTCGACGCTTTCCGCAAGAAGAACTGAGTCTCCCTCCCGTCCCCGTTGTCAGGCGGTTGCCGGCGCCTCCCGCGGAGCGCGCCGCGTAAGGCGCATCGGCAGGCCGCCCCGCGGCCTCAGGGTGATCCGCTGCACGGGCGCGACCTCGTGCCCTTCCGCCAGATCGAGCCGCACCGAGCGGGCGATGGTCGCCAGGACGATCACGGCCTCCTGCAGGGAGAAGCTCGCCCCGATGCAGACCCGCGGCCCGGCCCCGAACGGCAAATAGGCGAAGCGGTCGATCCGGCTGCGGTTCTCCGGGAGGAAGCGTTCGGGCTGGAAGGCGTCCGGCTCGTCCCAGAGCCGGCGGTGGCGATGCAGCACGTAAGGGGCGATCGCCACCATCGAGCCCGCCGGGATCTCCAGGTCTCCGATCCGATCAGCATCGATCGCCGTGCGGCTCATGTAGGGAGCCGGCGGATAGAGACGCACCGCCTCGTCGATCACGGCCCGGGTGTAGACGAGTTCGTCCAGGTGACGGGGCTCCAGGGGCCCCTCTCCCAGCACCGCGTCGACCTCCCGCTCAAGGCGGGTCCGCGCCCGCTCGTCCTGGGACAGGAGATAGAGCGACCAGGTCAGGGCGTTGGCCGTCGTCTCGTGTCCGGCGCCGATGAAGGTGACGATGTTGGTGCGCACCTCGATGTGGCTCAGCCCCTTCCCGGTCTCGGGGTCGGCCGCCTCGAGGAGCAGGGTCAGCAGGTCGCGGGGCGCCGGCTCGCCGCGGGCCAGCAGCGCCTTCCGCGCATCGATCAGCGCGTTGACCGTCTCCTCGAAGAACCGGATCGACGGCCGCGCCCGCAGGCGGCCGATCCGGGGCACCCAATCGGGGAACCCGAAGATGTCGAGCGGATCGACCCGGCCCAGGCTGTTGAAGTAACGCGTGATGGCGCGGCCGAGCGCATCGGGGTCTTTCGGCACTCCTTGCGTGAAGATCGTCCGCTCCAGAACGTCCAGGGTCACGCGGGTCATGTCGAGGGAGGCATCGACCACGCGCCCTTCCGGGCGCCGCTGCCAGCGGCGCACGAGGCGGTCGGCCGCCTCGACCATCGCGGGAAAGAAGCTGCCCACGTGGCGCGGCGTGAAGAGCGGCGCGATGGTGCGGCGCTGGAGCCGCCATTCGTCGCCCTCCGCGGTCACGAGCCCCCGGCCCAGGCCGGGCGCCAGGATCCGGATCTGCAGATCGTCCTTGCGGTAATTGGGGGCGTTGTCCAGGAGGATGTGCCGGATCACCGCGGGATCGTTCACCACGGTCATGCGGCCGAGCGCCCCCTCGCCGGTGATGATCGGCTCCTCGAAATGGGTCTCCATCCAGGTGTTCAGAGGGTTTTCGCGCACCGCCCTCAGGAAGGCCACCATGCCGAGGGGCTCGGTGCGGGGCGCCGGGTGAGGCGGGCGGAACAGGGGCGCTTCCAGGGTGTCGCTCATGCGATTTTACAAGGCCTCCATGCGCGTTCGCAGTTGCGAGCGCCATCATTTGAGATAAGAACACGCAACTCCATCGAAAGAGGTCAGGATGTCGCCCTCAACCCGCATCGAAACAGATACCTTCGGCCCCATCGACGTTCCCGCCGACAAGTTCTGGGGCGCCCAGACGCAGCGCTCGCTCCAGAATTTCCGCATCGGGACGGACCGGATGCCGCTGCCTCTGGTCCATGCGCTGGCCATCGTGAAACAGGCCGCTGCCCTCGTGAACAAGGATCTGGGCAAGCTGGAGCCGCGCCTGGCCGATGCCATCGCGGCGGCCGCGGCCGACGTGGTGCAGGGCAAGTACGACGACGAGTTCCCGCTCGTGGTCTATCAGACCGGCTCGGGCACCCAGTCCAACATGAACATGAACGAGGTGCTCTCGAACCTCGCCATCGAGCGCCTCGGCGGCGAGCGCGGCAGCAAGAAGCCGGTTCACCCGAACGACCACGTGAACATGGGCCAGTCGTCGAACGACTCGTTCCCGACCGCCATGCACATCGCGGTCGCCCGCGAGGTCCATGACCGCCTGATTCCCGCCCTCAAGCACCTGCACAAGGCCCTGAACGACAAGGCCGAGGCCTTCAAGGACATCGTCAAGATCGGCCGCACCCACCTGCAGGACGCCACCCCGGTGACGCTCGGCCAGGAATTTTCCGGCTATGCCGCGCAGGTCCAGCTCGGCATCGCGCGCATCGAGCAGACGCTTCCGGGCATCTACGCCCTCGCGCAGGGCGGCACGGCCGTCGGGACGGGTCTGAACGCCCATCCGGAATTCGCCGACCGCTTCGCCTCCAAGGTGGTGGAGCTCACCGCCCTGCCCTTCACCTCGGCGCACAACAAGTTCGAGGCGCTCGCCTCCAACGACGCCCTCGTCTACACGCACGGCGCCCTGGCGAGCCTCGCGGCCGGCCTGTTCAAGATCGCCAACGACATCCGCCTGATGGGCTCCGGTCCCCGGTCGGGCATCGGCGAGATCTCGCTGCCGGAGAACGAGCCCGGCTCGTCGATCATGCCCGGCAAGGTCAATCCGACCCAGGCCGAGGCCATGACCATGCTGTGCTGCCAGGTGGCCGGCAACCAGACCACGGTGACCTTCGCCGGCAGCCAGGGTCATTTCGAGCTCAACGTGTTCAAGCCGGTGATCGTCAATGCGGTGCTGCAATCGATCAGGCTCATTGCGGACGGCGCGGTCAGCTTCACGGACAATTGCGTGGTGGGGATCGAGCCGAACCGGGAGCGCCTCAACGAGCTCATGCAGCGCTCGCTGATGCTCGTGACGGCGCTCGCTCCGTCCATCGGCTACGACAAGGCGGCCGCCATCGCCAAGTCGGCGCACAAGAACGGCACGACCCTCAAGGAAGAGGCTCTCAAGGCCGGCGTCGCGGAGGACCATTTCCACGCCGTCGTGCGCCCCGAGACGATGCTTCAGCCGGGCGAATAGGCTACACTCGCGCCATGGCAGAGATCATCAATCTGCGCCGGGCGCGCAAGCACAAGGCGCGGGCCGAGAAGGAGGCCCGCGCCGACGAGAACCGCATCGCGTTCGGCCGCACCAAGGCCGAGAAGACCCTGACGAAGGCCGAACGGGATCTGGCGAAGAGCCGCCTCGACGCCCACAAGCGCGACGACACTGAGCAGCCGTGAATGGGCTTCCGCATCGTCAAGCGATCCGTCTCCATTGCCGGCCACCGGACCAGCATCTCCCTCGAGCAGCCCTTCTGGGAAGGCTTGAGGGAGATCGCCGAACGGGACAGAATGTCCGTCCAGTCTCTGATCGGGCTCATCGATGCCGACCGGGGCGACCAGAACCTCTCCTCGGCGATCCGAGTCTTCGTGCTGACGGACCTGCGCCGACGGCTGGGCACAGCGTCGCCGGACGCCGCTCAGCCCTAGGAGACGGCCCGAGGGGCTGTCCGTCGTCCTCGCCGATCCTGTACCGGTGATCTCCGGTGGATGAGGTCGGGTGCTTTTCAGATCGGGATGGCCGTCTCTCCCCCTCGACGTCGTCATCTGCTCACACCACCCGCCACGTCATCGCCGGGCTTGTCCCGGTGATCTCGATCCGGCGAAGCGCGGCGCCTTTCGGCTCGGGATGGCCGGCGAGAGGCGGGTGATGACTGGCCGGCCATGACGTGTGGAGGGTGTTCGCACCGCCTCACACAACCCGCCACGTCATCACCGGCCTTGTGCCGGTGATCTCGCTACGGTGAAGCGCGCGCCCTTCCGATCGGGATGGCCGGGACAAGCCCGGCCATGACGTGGGAGTTTTTCCACCCCGGCCGGGAACGACCGCGGTCTAGAGCCTCGGGGCCACAAAGGGTAACACCCGGTTG